>CABZWT010000042.1:0-10181 GCA_902529525.1 Actinomycetota bacterium | reverse complement strand
ATCGGATTTGGACTCTGAAATTCTAGATAATCTCCCTTTAGATATTCGTGACAAAATTATGGCAGGTGAGATTGATAAATTACCTGACAATATTCTCGATGCTGTCCCAGACTCCGTTTCAAGTAAGATTCCTGCTTCTCTTATAGAAGCGGCAAATTCGAATCCAACCCTTACACTTATTCTGGTCATCGCTGGAACTATTGGTGTTATCGGATTCGGGTATGGAGTAATGAAAAGCGGATTTAAGTCAGCTTTTTTCTTTGGAGCTGTGGCAATAGCTGCATGGACATATTACGCCCTCCTCTGATTACCTTTGTGTAGCGCCTGCGCCAAGGCCGCCATCTACATAAACTATTTGCCCAGTAACATAGGCAGCTGCTTCCGAAACAAGAAATAATACAACTTTTGCGATGTCGCTTGGCTCCCCTACCCTTCCTAAAGGTACTGCTTTCGCCCTTTTCTCTCTAGCATCTCCTCTGTAGTTCTCACTTGTTCCAGCTGTTTCGATCAAGCCGGGTGCAACAGCGTTAACTCGTATAGGAGCGATTTCGAGAGCCCATTGCTTTGTTAATGTCTCTATTGCAGATTTTGACGCTGCATATAGACCTAAGCCGGGAGAGTTAGTTTGCGCAGCTAATGATGAAATATTAACTACAGACCCTGTAGAAGAATTTCGAAGATGTCTGATCGCAGAACTGGTGCAAAACAGAGTTCCAAGGACATTCACTTCTAGAACTTCTTTTTGATCATCAAAATTTAAATCTTCTAATTTCTGAGGTCTCCAGATTCCAGCATTATTGACTAATGCGTCCAAATTATCGATTGATGAAAAAAACTTGTTGACTGACTCCAGGTCGGTTACGTCCACTTGTGCATATTCACACCCAAGGTCAGAACTTGACTGCTCGAGAAGGCCCTTATCCTTATCAATCAGTGTGATGCTCCATCCATTGGACGTTAGGTGCTGGGCACAAGCTAAACCGATACCTTGAGCTCCTCCAGTTATTACTGCGTGCATATGCAGCCAGCTTCCTTAAGACTTTCCATCTTCGTATATTTTTCTAATGAGCCAGAATCTCATAAATCTCGTGATGCCAAATTTAATAAACATAGCTGCACCGACAACAGTTATCGATACTCCGCAGATTGCAAGAATGATGTGTTCGTTATGTTCGATGTTATCTACAGCAAGATCTCCACTATTCTGAGCTCCCGCAACAAAGTAAGCAACAAACGCAAGAACAATGCCTGAGATCATCAAGATAGCTCCTAGTCGTTGGTATAGCTTGTCTCGGTCAGGCGCTCCCGACTTAACATTTAAAGAATTCACTGCGTCTTTAAAATCATTTAGCCTGTTTTTTTCCATAATTATCCTTTGGTAATGCCTATCCTAGGTAAGCGTGTTTTAAGTCTTTTTGCATGTCAGAAGGAGTTCCTTCCTTGGTTAACTTGCCATGCGTCATAATTCCAGCTGTAGTGGCTATTTCTAAGACGGTGTTGGCGAATTGTTCAACTACCAAAATAGCAACTCCTTCTTCTGCTATTTGTTGAACAATTTCGTATAATTGTCCAACAATAAGAGGAGCTAGTCCCATTGACAATTCATCTAGAAGTAATATGGCGGGGTCTGTCGATAGCGCCCTTGACATAGCAAGCATTTGCTGTTCACCGCCAGAGAGAGTTCCTGCTAATTGTTTTGTGCGAGAAGAGAGCTGCGGAAAACGCTGGTAGGTGACTTGCTCTATTGCTTCTATGGTTGCTCCAGAACTTGTCATCATTAAAAGATTCTCTCTTACAGTCAAGTTCGGGAAGATTCCCTTGCCTTCTGGAATCGTGCAAATTCCTGCCCTTGCTAAAGCATTGGGTTCAGATCCCGTCATAACTTTGCCTGCGATTATCAATTCTCCCTTTGTTGGGAGCAGTTGGCCGGAGCAGACTTTTAGAGTAGTTGATTTACCCCCACCATTAGGACCAAGTAGCGCATAAATTTGACCTGAGAATAAGTCCATTGAGACATCTTTGAGAATAGAGATCTCTCCATAGCCTGCAGTGATCTTCTTTAGGGATAGAAGGGGTGTCATCCTTTTTCCCCTCCCAAATACGCCTCAATGACCAATTCGTGTTCCTGAATTTCTGCTGGAGTTCCTTTG
Organism: Actinomycetota bacterium; assembly: GCA_902529525.1. Lineage (GTDB taxonomy): Bacteria > Actinomycetota > Acidimicrobiia > Acidimicrobiales > UBA8592 > UBA8592. The sequence goes on along the minus strand of CABZWT010000042.1, from coordinate 8,031 downwards.
GCAATGACACTACCAAAATCAAGTACATTTACTAGATCGCAGGTATTCATGACGAGACTCATATCATGCTCGACTAGAAAAATTGATATTCCAGAGTCGCATAGTTTTCTCAAAAGTAGTCCGAAACTCTCCGTCTCTTCATCATTCTGTCCAGAAGCAGGTTCATCAAGAAGTAAAAGACTCGGTGAAAGCACAAGCGCCCTAGAAAGTTCCAGTAATCGAGCTTGGCCTGTAGGTATTTCACTGGCCATGCTATTACGAACAGAATCAAGTCCGGTCAGATCTAGTATTCTTTCAATTTCTGAATTTATGTCAGAACCTAAAATTGCTGTTCTGGAGTTATTCCATTGGTTACTAATTTCAAGCGAAACGAGTATATTATCGACGACTGAAAGACTGTTAAATAGTTCCAACTTCTGGAAGGTACGACCTATGCCTATTCTTGCCCGTTTATGAGGGGCTAGAGAAGTAATATCTTTCTCAGCAAACATTACTCTTCCAGAAGATGGCGCTATAAGACCGCTAATAACATTGAAAAGCGTTGTCTTACCTGCTCCATTAGGTCCAATTAATCCTGTAACAGTTCCCGGATGGATGGTAAGTGAGACCTCGTTAACTGCAATATGCCCGCCGAAGTAGACAGAAATATTTTCCACATTTAGAAAATCATTCATTACTGATATTCCTCTCATCAAGATTCAAATCGGAGGTAATAGATAGCTCAGCATCTACGAAAGAAATAAGCTCATCAGAAAAGCCATATTCAATTCCCGCCATTTCAATTGGAAGGTCTTCTTTGCTCTTTACATCTCGATCCCTGGCTTCTGCAAGTAAAGGCATCAGGAATAGAACAGGCAGGGATGTCATGATGAATACCCATCCGTTATAGATCTCTATAACTCTAAAGAACCAACTCAAAAAAATGAGTGAGCTTCCGCAGATTACGACCAACCGGTGATCTTTCTTTCGGAGGATTCGGAAACCGTCAAATATCTGACTTGCTACTCCACTGGGATTTCTACCTAAGCCTATACCTGCCAATGCAGGTCCTAAGAGTAAGAAGAAATCTTGCAAAAATGTAAATAACCACCTGAAACTTCCCCAATCTTCGGCAAGTTTCCCCCAGAAATCTCCCATCACGATAAATGCACAAGCATAAATTATTCCACCGAAGAGAGCCCCACTTACATACCCGATTCCGCCAACAACAGTAAGCATGAATAGGGCGAGACCTTCCCAGATGGTAAATGGGTAATCTTCCTGAATCGTTCGAAGATTTGATGCATGTAATGCACCGCCGAACCCAGCAATCGCTGCAGCTAACGTGAATACCGATAGTTTAAGACGACGCATGTTCATTCCAAGAGTTGCACATGCAGCTGGACTGTCTTTCATCGCTGTTAATTGACGACCATACGAGCTTTTACGCAATTGAATTAAAGCAATAGAAATAACGCAGAACGTTATTGAAACGAATATGAGCATGGCCCATTGTTTCTCGGCAAAATTTATACCCCAGAAGTTAGGACGTGGAATGTTAAGTGCCCCATTGTTAAACAGATTGATAGATATGTCTTCTCTATCCCCTATTAATGGGATATCGAATGTAAGTGTTTCTCGCTGTTTGTAAACCATTCTGTCAACAAAGATTGCAAATGCGAATGTCGCCAAGGCCAGATAAAGTCCTCGTAGCCTAAGTGCTGGAAGGGCGACGACAGCACCAACTGAACCTGATATTAGAGCTGCAACTACTAATCCAGATAGAGACATGCTTTCTCTGCTAGCTATGCCTGTTCCGGTCGTTCGGTCGAAGAAAACAACAAGTATGAAAACAATGAAAGCAAAACTAACTACGGCCAAGAACAAACGACGCCTTACGAGGCCAAATGCGGGGAAAACGAGAACACCAAAGGAAATGGCAAGCAGAACGATTAAAGTCGTGAATCCTGGACCCGTTTCGACAGCAGAACCTACATCGAATTGAAAAGCTGATATTGCTCCGATCCCAGCAAAAGCTAATGGCGCCAAATTTAGTTCACCGGCGTAGCCGGTAAGAAGGACCATCGATAAAGCGATTATTCCCATGGTCAAACCTCGAGTTAGTAAGGATTCCCACTTATCTGTAATGATCAAGCTCAAACCTGAAACTACTAGTACAAATATGGAGCTCCATACAAGTGAGGCTTGAATAGATGGAACTGCAAATCGCTCGCGGATAGTTGCTGCATGGCTCCCACGTAGTTTTTCCTGTGGCAACAATAAAAGAACAAAGAAGAGAATAACGACTGGCAGTGTCGTTCTTAGTTCCGAAAGCCAAGGCCACTTCTGTCCGGTGCTTGATATCCAATTCCAATATGAAACTGAAAGTCCAATTACAAGCCCGCCGATAAAAGTGAGCGGCAGGTTTCTTAATTTTCCGAAGATCGCAGCTGCATATGCATTTACGACAAGCAACGTAAGAGCTAGAACTCCCAATCCACCAAGTAACGGTGAAATCAAAACACCGGCAATCGCCGCTAATATGGATCCAATCGCCCAACTTTGTAATGCAGCTCGGTTGGGGCGACCACCATTGAGCTCCACGAGGCTTGTATTATCAACGACAGCTCGCATTGTGATACCGATTTTTGTCTTGAAGAGTAAAAACCTTAAAGCAACAGCTAATAGAACTGCGACGATCACGATTATTGTTTGATGCCATGTGATATAGGTATCACCTATCGACCACTTGGCGTTCCTTCCGAAGAAGGGTTTTGGAATTCTCTGTTCAGCTCCCTGCCATACCCAGTTCGCAATTCCGATAAAGGCAAGCATCACTGCGATTGGTATAACTAGTTTCGTCGTTTCGCTTGTGCCTTCTAAGCCTCGCATCACAACTATCTGCAAGATTATTCCAATTATTGGTGCTGCAACAAAAAGGACGAATAGCAACGCTATTGGAGCTGGCCAGCTTCCTCCCCATCCGTCGTCCCACCTTAATTGCCAATAGAGAAAGGCTGAAAACATGCCTATCGCTCCATGCGCGAAATTGAAAATACCTGAAGTGGTATAAGTGACAACTAACCCTGCTGAAGCAATCGAATATATTGCCCCTGTAGCTAAACCTACGACCGTAAAAGTAATGAATTCGGTCATGATCTATCTTCGCACTCTCAATCTGTGAATTGATGCGAAACTCGATTCTCATCAAGTTTTGCTTGTTCGCTCCATTCAGTTGTGAACGATGAAGACCATGACTCATCACATGCATACGTCCCGAGTTCCTCAGGGAACACTCGCTGGTATGAATCATTGACCAGCTCCATTACTAGTCCACATGGAGGGGTTTCGTTGACTCCAGGGTCACTTGGGACGTGTAGCCCGCCTCCAGTCCATTCATCTATACCATCCGCTTCGTTAAGTACACACTCTCGAGTTAAGTCAGATCCGCATGCCTTTGCTGCAGTGGCCCAGAGCATGAACGCAGACGCAGTTTGCATTCCGAGTAAAGCCACTTCACCTCCATTAGCTTCCATGATATTTAGGTAGTCGTCTACCGCTTTAGAAGCGCTTCTTTCCTCAAAAGGAATATATGCGCTCCTTATGAAAGTTCCGTTCATCACTCCGTCACTATTAGCTCGCCTACAAGAATCCTCGTAAAAATTGGGATCAACAGAGTAGATAGCTTCGAAATTATTAACAGCTGCGGACGCTCTAAACGCTTGGTAGTTAGGTAGGCAAGTTCCTGTGAAATAAACATGTTTAATGTCAGAGTCCTTTAATGAGAGGATGAAAGGTGTCCAGTCATCTTCTCCGTTGATGTTATATTCAAGATTTTTATCGAATTCGAAACCAATTTGGGGATAGGAAGCAAGGACCTTGTCCTTATTCTCTATTGTCGCAGCGAAATTCCCGTATACCGTTGCTGAAGAAGTAATAGCGTCAGGATAGGTGTCTGAAATCCAGGCGGCTATTGACAAAGACATGCGATCAGCAGGATTCGGAACCGGTTGTATCATCCATGGACCATGGGCAGCAGCAGCAGAAACAGTCCATGCGGGGATATGTGCAAGTTCACACTGAACCCTAGATTCTTCACCAAAGCCGTCTACAGCGAATCCCTCACCGACCATCATAAACATGCGAGGGCAGGCATCTAGCCAGACTGATGACACTTCAAAGATTTTTGCATCATATAGCTCAACAATTATTTCCCTTCCAAGGATTCCTCCCATTTCATTGCATGTATCTACAAATGCTTGAATCGTGTCGGTTTGGGTAATGTTAAGACCAAGGGAACCAACAAATCCTCGATCATCTCCGCCGCCGATAAGAATGCTTTCATCTGTCACACCTTGATCAGTAGCGCCGTTGGCAGTACCTGGACCGCATGGCCATTCGAGATCCCCAAAGGAAGGTACTTCTGGTTCAGGAGGAGACGTTTCTTCTGCATCATTGGCGGTTTGAGTTTCTGCTTCTTCAGTATTACTTTCGTCAGTCTCTTGGGTGCTAGAACTTTGATTGTCATCCGCTTGCGTGTCGCTGCTAGAAGTATTTGTCTCCGAGCTACTAGAGCTCGCAACTCTTTCACTTCCACCGCAGCTCGAAGTGACTAGTGCTATTGCGATAAACGGAGATAGTAATTTCAGCAAAAGTCTCATGTAGCCCCCAGACATTCAATTCACTGCACGTACATTACACCGATTTAGAGGCTAGGTCAGATTCAGTTGGGGTATCTTAACTATCATTTCTGCTGCTAATAAGCAATCAGGTTTTTTCCCTTTTGCCATCGAGAAATTCTTGGCGTGCTCTCTGTCCTTCACCTGCTAGATTCAGTTGAAACGTAAAGCCTTGTTCGTATCGATAACTTCTGTTCACATCTTGCGTGTCAATACCGACAGCAGAACGTTTTGCAGCGCGGATTGTAAGCGGATTCTTAGAAGCTATTTGGGTAGCGAGTTTAAGAGAAGTCGCATCCAATTCTTCTGGAATAACGTGTTTATATATCGTTCCATATCCGTGCAGTTCTTCAGCAGTCGCAGTTTCACAGGTGTAAAGCATCTGTCTAGCTCTCTGCCGTGGTACGAGTCGTTCAAGGTGTGTGAGTGCCCCAAGCGCACCGTTGTCTACTTCTGGTAAGCCAAATTGCGCTCCGCTAGAAGCAACAATGACATCTGAGCAACCTACAAGCCCTATCCCAGTACCAAGGCAAAAATCATTAACGGAGGCTATGACGGGAACAGGGCATTCATGAACAGCACGGAATGCTTGGAAACAAGCTTCATTTACCTGAAGTATTCCTTCGTGACCTTCTTTCTCTTCAAGCTCTTTAATATCGACGCCAGCACAGAATCCTTTCCCAGTAGCAGTAATAATTAAAACTCTAATTTCAGGCTTGTGTCGTATCGAGTCACATATAGAGGCGATCTCGAACGTATCATTGATATTGAGAGCATTCACGGGTGGATTATCCATAATTATACGGAGTACACCATTACTGTCAGTGTCTAAATGAATCGTCATACTATCTCCTTGCTACTACAGAACTTCCATGTCCGAACATTCCGTAGTTAATTGACATGCCGACTGTCGCATCATCAACTTGTCTGTCTCCTGCTTCTCCTCTGAGTTGCCAAGTCAGCTCACATACTTGAGCAATTGCTTGGGCGGGTATTGCTTCACCAAATGCGCCCAGTCCACCAGATGGGTTAACTGGTATTCGCCCTCCGATAGATGTATCACCGCTATGGAGCAGTTCTCTAGCTTTCCCTGGTTCGCAAAGTCCAATGTGCTCATACCAATCCATTTCGTATGCAGAGCTAAGGTCATAAACTTCTGCGAAATCTAAATCGCTTGCTGAAATTCCTGCCTCAGAGTACGCATGTTGGGCTATTTGGTTTTTAAAGGTATGTGCGGGGTCGCCAGAAACAGCCCATGAATCTGAAGCTAGATATGGCATGTCTATGATTGCGTTTGGATAAGTGGGTCCAACTGTAGAGATCCCAGATATTTTGACAGGGTTCGTGATCCCTTTTTGCCTTGCATATTTCAGACTAGAAACTACAAGAGCCGCTCCCCCATCGCTTGTTGTACATATTTCGAGCAGCCGAAGTGGGTCTGCGACGATTGGGGACGCTTCAATATCTTCATTTGAGAATGTTTTAGTAAATCGTGCATTGGGGTTCTTTGACCCGTGAAGTGAGTTCTTAACCTTTACAGCCGCAAAGTCTTCTTCAGTATCTCCGTATAGAGCCATTCTTCTTCTAGCAAATAATCCAAAGTAAGCGGGGTTCGAGAGACCGAGCAGCCGAAATCGCAACCAGTCAACATCTTGGGGGCGGTCACCAGGGACAGGTGCGAACATACCCTTTGGGACCTGGTCGGCACCTACTACAAGAGCTACATCGCAAATTCCAGAAAGGATCTGGGCACGAGCGATCGATAATGCGGTTACGCCAGAAGCGCAAGCAGCATAGCTTGATGCGAGTTGAGCTCCTTGAAAACCTAATGCATTCGCAAATGTAGAGGCAGAAACCCATCCTGGGTAGCCGTTGCGCACGGTGTTAGCTCCTGAAACAAATTGGATCTCATCCCAATCAACATCTGCATCTTTGAGGGCTGTTGTGGCAGCATGAACACCGAGATCAACGAACGACTTTCCAACAAATTTCCCCCAAGGGTGCATCCCTGCACCAAGTATGGCTATTTCTCCTACACTCATTCGCGTCCCCTTCTAAAAGGTTCCCATTTCCAAACCATATATTGATATTCATCATCTTCATACAAAACATCTAAAGCGACTTGAACTTCCATTCCGACCTGCATGTCGCTAATTTGAATTCCGGGCATCATCTGGCCGCAAATAACCATACTTTCTTTTTCTAATTCCACGGCTGCGATTACAAACGGCTTGAATGGTTCCTCAGTTATCAGATATGGAAGGGCTGGAGGGTAATCAGCTGAGGTGTAGCTCCAAACTTTACCCTGTCTAGTAAGAGCGACCTCCTCCCTATCCTCATTTGGTGCAGCTTCGGGATCATTCCCCGCTAAATCCATTGGAAAGTAATAACTTCCAGACGTCTTAGATCTTCCGCCGATTAGGGCAGGACTAGCAGGGTCCATAGTAAACATTCCTTCTACGGCTGGCACTTTCTTCTTACCCATATCCATATTCTAGAGGCACTTCAGGCGGCTTATTGTGACTTTGAGCCATGAAGGCTTGTAGGATTTAATAGTGCAAGTTGAGACGCTCGTCGTTACTGACTTAGATGGTACTTTGTGGTTTGATGGAGAAGAGTGCCATCCCTCTTCGTTAGCTGCTATAGACGATCTAAAAAAAAGCGGAGTTCCCTTATTGATTGCGACTGGAAGACGTCTAAGAAGTGTGACCGACGCCTTCCAACGCTACGAAATAAGTGGCCAAGCAGTCCTTCTAAATGGATCTCTTGGTTATTGTTTTGAGAAATCTTCTAATTTTTTCCTTCAAGAATTTCCAACGGAAAGTGAATTACGAATTAAAGAGATCTTTAATGATTGTTCTCTATCTCCCTGTTTTTATGCGGACGATAGCTATGTTTACGTTTCTTCGCCTACAACTAGTGAAGGCCATCTTGAAGTAATCGGTGCTGACTTAGTCGAAATTGATGATTTGAATCTATTTCCGGGAGATAAGAAGATTTTAAGTTTTTGTATACTTGGTATCGATAAGTCTCTTCTAGAGAGAGCAGAAAGTATTATTTCTAGAGAATCTTTAGGGACAGTCGCTTATTACGAAGACAGACTATTTGGAAAACACTCCATGATGGTTCAACCGCCATCCACATCAAAATGGACCGGTGTAGTTAAATGGTGTGAGCATTACGATATTCAGCCATCCAAAATCATTGCTCTTGGAGATGCTGGCAATGACAGAGAGTTATTGCAAGGAGCAGATGTATCAGTGGTAGTAGAAAAATCGGAGCAGTATTTACTGGAAATGGCCGATTACGTCATACCTCCCCCATCAAAAGGTGGTTGGTCTAACGTGCTGAACCTGATTTAGTAGAAGAAACT
>CABZWT010000041.1:0-10834 GCA_902529525.1 Actinomycetota bacterium | reverse complement strand
TGTCTCGCCGAGTCAGCGATTCGAATCGTTTACGATCGAGAGTGTCTAAAGAAATATTGATTCGGTCCAATCCGGCGTTATACAAATCACCGGCAATTAATGGAAGAGTGGCCCCATTTGTCGTTAAAGATAGGTCGACGTCAAGCTTCGCTAGTTTTTCAATTAGCTTACTAAGGTTGGCTCTAACAGTTGGCTCTCCACCAGTAAGACGAATACTCTCGATCCCGAATTTATTCACAAGCAAGCTGGCTAGGCGTTCAATTTCCTCAAAGGTCAACAACTCTTCTCTAGGAGTCCAGTCCATTCCTTCTTCGGGCATACAGTATTGGCAGCGAAAGTTGCATCGGTCGGTCACTGATATACGCAAGTCACGATGAACGCGCCCGTAGGTATCGATAAGTTGATCTTTCATCTCTATCAATCTAGCGCTTGATCTGCCTTAGAAGCGAAAGTATTCAATAGGGTTTCCATTAGTCACGCCGTCTCCATTAGGGATAATCGATAAAGTATTAGCTTCAGCCATCCCACTGAGCTGATGAGAACCTTGCTTGCCAATTGGGCTGAGCAAGGTCGCACCTTTCTCTTCATGGAGAAATGAACGAACAAAATGTGTTTTTCCGTCTGCCCGACGGCGGAAATCATCTGCTGCGATGCCATGAAAAACTTGCGGAAAGACAGATTTCTTTCCCATCATCTTATTCAGCGCTGGTTTTGCCAAAAGTAGATATGAGACCATAGATGAAACTGGATTTCCGGGTAAACCAAATATAGGTACCCCCTGAACAACTCCAAATGCGAATGGCTTCGCAGGCTTTATCGCGATCTGCATCCATCGCATATCACCCATTTTATTCAGTACCACTTTGACATAGTCATAATCGCCCATACTCACTCCACCGGTAGTGACCAGCGCATCACACTTTGCAACGCCTTCTCGAACAGTCGTCTCGATCGCTTCTTCATTATCCGGAATTAATCCAAGGTCAACGGTTTCAAATCCGTCACTCTCCAGTAGTGCGACCAACGAAAATCGATTTGAATCGCGGATCTGGCCTGGAAGCAAAGGTTCATTTCCCTCAACTAGCTCATCCCCAGTGGAGAAAATACCTACTGTTGGGCGTTGAACAGTTTTGACTTGATATATGCCAAGGCCAGCTAAAAGTCCTATATGCGCTGGGGTTAAAGCTGTTCCCTTATCAATAACTTGGTCGCCTGGGCAAAGATCTTCCCCAGACCTGCGGATATGGTCACCTTTTTTGGCGCTTCGATTCAGACGTACTAGATCTTTTGTCTCACCTTCTCTGGTCCATTCAACCATAACAATCGAATCCGCACCCTCTGGGAGAGGAGCGCCAGTCATTATCTTTGCGCTTTGCCCATTTTCAATTCTGAAATCTGGTTGTGTCCCAGCAGGGATCGTCCCAATAACTTCTAGCGTTACCTCATAACTTTCTGAAGCGCCATCTGTATCTGCTGCTTTTACCGCATAACCATCGACAGCAGTGTTGTCGAAGGGGGGAACGAGCTCACCAGAAATAACTGCTTCTGCTGTAACTTGCTCGCGAGCAGAAGTTATGTCAACTGTTTCTTCTGGAAGCTGGGAGACTCTTTCCAGAACATAATCTTGTGCTTCGCCTAGTGGGATCATTGTCTTATGCTAACAAAGCTCAATCGAGGACAGACGCTAGAACACGATGATCTGGGCGTATTATGGAAATAATGAATTTGTGGTGGCTTCTCATACCAATCAGTTATGTCCTCGGGACCTTCCCCACAGCACATATTGTTGCAGGACTAGTTGGCCATGACCCAACTGCAGAAGGTTCCGGAAACCCTGGAGCAACAAATGTCTATCGTGTTGCCGGAAAGAAAGCGGGTGCCATCGTACTGATTGGCGACTTGTTGAAAGGGGTTGCCCCAAGTCTCGTGTGTCTTCTTATAGATGGTCGGACGTTAGCCCTTGCTGCTGGGATGGCTGCAGTGATCGGACACGTAGCTCCAATAACTAGAAAATTCAATGGAGGAAAAGGAGTAGCAACCCTTACCGGCCTCTCCTCAGTTCTTTACCCCTTCGTCACACTTGGCGCTTTTATAATCTGGATCCCTTTGATGAAGCTCTTCAAACGGGCCTCTTTAGGATCAATCATCGTGGTTCTTTTGTTACCCCTCGGTGTGCTGATAATGCCAGAAACTAGATGGTATGAAGTCATCGTCACCGGAGCGGCTTCAGCGGTCGTCACAGCTCGCCACCATGAGAATATTAAGCGCCTCTTCAAAGGGGAGGAAAAGGCAATTGAGTAAAAAACACTTTAGAGGAGTTCTTCATTTCCATAGGTGCTGCTACCCTACCGTTCGCTGGCGAATGGAGCGTTAAATGCCAACGTACGACTACAGATGCGAAACTTGTGGAAAGACCTTTGAAGTTTTTCAGTCATTCAGTGAGGACCCTTTAACAGAGTGTCCTGATAAATCATGCACGGGAACGGTTAAGAAAATATTTTCAGCTCCGGGAATAAGTTTCAAAGGCTCTGGGTTCTATAAAAATGACAGTCGCAGCTCATCTGCTAAAAAACAAACCTCTAAACCTTCGAACAACTCTTCTGACGATTCAAAATCTTCTAAATCTGATTCCGTCAAGAAGGATCCACCTTCCTCTTCCAGTTCTTCACCTTCCAACAGTCAGACGGCTAAAGAACGCCAGTAGATAATAAAGAGATAGCTAGAATGCCTATTGCAACACGGTAGAAACCAAAAACTGAGAAGCTTTTATTTTCAAGCCAACTGACCATCCATTTTACCGAAGCCACAGCAGAGAGAAATGCTGCAACTAAACCGACCAGTGGAGTCCAGTATCCAAAAAGGTCTATTATCCTCCCCCCATCTTGAGAAAGCTCGTAGAAAGTCGCTGCAGCTAAGGTCACTAGGCCTAAGAGGAAACTAAATTCAACAGCTGCTGCCAAAGATAATCCAAGTGCAATTAATGCAAAAATGGTAACCAAGCTTCGACTGACACCAGGCCACAGGGCCAGCGCTTGCACAAGCCCAACCACAACAGCGCCCTGAAGGCTTAGACTCTCCATGCTCGACCCATCTCGTTTCAAGAATTTCTTCTCATGGGCTAAAAGAATACAGACACCTCCAACAATCCACGCATAAGCTACGAGCTGTGACTCATACAGCTGATCCTTTACGTAATCGGCTAGCAAGAGCCCGATAATAGCTGTCGGAACAAACGCCACAACCAAATTCCTCAAGACAATCTTTCCAACCTCGCTTTGCCCACGCAAACCTTCGTACATTTGGCGAATTCTGTTTTTGTAGAGAACAACAATCGCCAAGATCGCCCCAATTTGAATAGAAATAATGTAACTATCTATGGCTTGTTCAGAAATCTCACTGCTATCAAGGTGCATCAATTCTTTCGCCGCTAGAAGGTGACCAGTTGAACTAATCGGAAGAAATTCTGTTAGCCCCTCTGTTACTCCTAGAACTATCGCCTTCCATAAAACCAGTCCTTCAGCGATAGCTTCCGAGCTGCTAGCGGAAGCTTGTCCAGCGAAAGATTCAAAAAATAACACAAGAGCGATGGCAGCAAAACCAAACAGTAATGTGACTTCTTGACGTTTTTTAATCATGGTCTAATAAACCGTAGTCCCAATAAGAGACAAACCGCCTAAACCTTAGAAAGAAGCAACGTTAGCTTTCATACTCCAGAAACCATTATGTCGTTAACGACAATCGAAACACCCGATGATTTCATTGGAAGCCTTTCCAAATCATTTCCTATATTCTGGATGTCTAAAAGCATCCTTTGCAAGGTAGAGGCTACCGTTACTTCTCTAACAGGTTCAGCTAGGTCACCTTGGCGGATCATCAAGCCCTCAGCACCAGCAGAGAAATCACCGCTGACAGGATTAACTCCTGAATGCAAACCTGATACTCCTTGGATAAGCATCCCTTCTCCAACTTGTTCAATTAATTCTGACTGGCTGTGTACTCCTGGAGTCAGCATAAGAGCCAATGGCCCTGCACCGGGCGAACTGCTAAAACTTCGAACAGCTGAACCAGTGGATGATGTACCTAATGCTCGCGCTGTATAGCTGTTATGAAGAAATCCGCTTAAAGCACCTTGGTCTATTAGAGTATTCCTGCGGCTTGCTAGGCCTTCACCATCAGCTTCGGTTGCAGTAAAGGCGTTAACATCAGTTGGGTCATCTATGAGAGTAAGAAAATTTGGCGCAACTTGATCACCTTCCCGATCTGCGAAAAGTGATCTCCCTTTAAGAAGAGCTTCACCGCTTAATGTGGATCCGATGATTCCAAGAAATTGGGCAGTTACGTATGGGTCTAGGATGACAGTCATCCGCCCAGATTCAGCTTTCTTCGCTCCCAGTAGCCTTGTCGCTCTCTCCGTTGCATCAGAACTAGCTTTAGCTACATCTAGTTGAGTAGGACTCCTCCCAACGGAATATCCAAATCCTGTCTGGGTATCAACTCCATCTGAAGCTAATGATGACGCTGCAACGTAACATCCACCTTCTTGATTAGCTCGGTGGATTCCCGTTGAAGTAACAATTGCACTTGTAGTAATTGAATCAACATAGTCTGTTGATTCGACTCCAATTATTCTCGAATCGGACTGAAGAATTGATCTTTCGAGTTCAATAGCCAAAGCGATTTTTTCCTCATTAGCAAAGTCAGCAAGAGATGAATCCAGAAGCTCCAAAGGGACTGATTCAACTCCATCAGGCTCTGCAATGCCCTGAAACTCATCAGGGGTTCCGAAAGCAGCATTGTCCCTGGCTTCTTCTAACGTCTCATTTAGTACATCCACATCCAACGAACCGGCATAGGCCATACCCTGACGGCCATCCTGAACAACACGTATCCCTACTCCCTGAGACTCAGCAGCAGTAAACGACTCAATATCGCCCTGGTAGACCCTGATATCAGTTTCTGTTCCGTGAACAGCAACGACTTCAACCTGCTCACCGTCTACTACCTGACTAACGATGGCTTCAGCAATTTTTAGTAGTTCAGATTTCATTAATGCCCCTAGCCGGCGGTACCGCCAACAGTGAGACTAGTAACACGCAGTGTCGGCGTACCGTCACCAACTGGAACACCCTGACCATCTTTGCCACATGTACCAGGGGAACCCATATCAAAGTCATTACCGAGAGCATCAATTTGATTCAGTACCTCGGGACCATTCCCAATGAGATTGCCTTCTCTAATCGGTTCCGTTATTTCGCCATCTTCTATTAAGTACGCTTCTGTCATGCCGAAAACAAAGTCACCTGTCGCCGTATTAACTTGACCGCCACCAAGTTGCGCTACGTATACGCCTTTAGAAGTATCTTCAATAATATCCTGAGGGTCAGTTTCCCCATTTGCGATATACGTATTAGTCATTCGTACCATTGGTAACACCTGATAGCTTTGCCTTCTTCCATTTCCTGAACTCAGTCGACCTTCGCTGCGTGATCGAAGTCCATCCCACATGTAGTCAACTAACACTCCATCCTTAATAAGGACATTTCGCTGAGCAGGTCGACCCTCATCGTCTATTGCAAATGCCCCCCATTCATGTGACATCGTCCCGTCGTCAATTAATGTGACCAGCTCACTAGCCACAGTTTCTCCGACTTTTCCAGCGAAGACTGATGCTTGCTTGTTAACCAAATCTGCTTCAAGCCCGTGGCCACATGCTTCGTGAAACAATACCCCACCGCCACCGGAACCGATAACAACTGGCATGGTCCCACTTGGAGCTGGTCGAGCATTTAGTTTTGTCAGAGCTCTATGGGCCGCTCGTTCTGCGAGCTCTTCAACGTCAACGTCGTCAAACAGTTCAAACCCAATAGGCCTGCCAATGGACTCTCGGCCTGTTTGCATCCCACTATCACCGGTCGCAACGCAAGAAATAGAAAAGAGAGATCGAACTTGATCATCTGTTGCAAATACTCCGTCACTATTAGCAACGAGTATTTTACGGCGAGAATCTCCATATCTAGCAGAAACCTGAGTAATTGCAGCCCCTTGGCTGCGAGCAACTTCATCCGCTTGAATTAAAAGATTTACCTTTTTTTCCTTAGCGACAAGCTCTGGAAATGTTTCAACCTTATTTGGAGATGGACAAACGACTCGTTCTAGGGCATTGACTTGAGAACTAGCTCCGTCTGTTCTGGTTGCTGAAGCTGCTGCTTTAGCAGCAATCATCAATCCCTCTTCTGAAAGGTCAGCTGTATGGGCAAAGCCAGTTGTCTCTCCGGCAACAACACGAATACCGGCTCCGCGATCACGGCCAGATGTCAGCTCTTCGACCTTCGCATCATCAAAAAGCGCTGAGCTGGAACGCTTATCCTCGACAAAAACTTCTGCGAATTCCCCACCGGACTTTAGAGCCTCATTAAGAACTCTCTCTACCAAATTTTGTTCAAGCATATGCACCTCGTGCCTTGAATAGTAACCGCTTTGTAGCGAGTTTGCCCCATCCGACAGACACGGCGGCTGTTTGCGTATGGTATTAGTATGGCTCTAGAACAAGGACTCAGCGCTTCTTTCGACTACAGCGTTAAAGAAGAAGATCTCTCAATCGCTTTGACATCCGGCGATGTTCCTGTCCTATCAACCCCAAGGGTAATTGCTTGGTGCGAAGCGGCGACAATGGCTGCTATTGAAGGCCATATTTCTGAGCAAGAAACAACTGTAGGTATGCGCGTCCGAATAGACCATGTAAACCCTTCCGGGTTAGGTGCGATGATTCGTGTGAGTGCTCTGTTGACAAGAATCGATGGGCGTAGGTTAACATTCCAGGTAAGCGCTCACGATGAACACTCACAAATAGCGATGGGGCAGGTCATACGCGTAATTGTTCACCGCCAACGCTTCTTGGAGAGGGTCTAATAAAGGCCCCAGCAGGAACAACCTTTGGAATAAGCCTGCCAGCTATTAAATGCTGAAAACGCTTATTTTCAGGGTTTTTGGGTCAAATTACTGCAAGAAAGCTAAGAGAAGTTCAGAAATCCGATAATTGACTGCTAATGCGGAATAACCTATCAGTTGCTAGCTAATTACTTTCCACACCTATTCCTACCTATCCGGATGCCTCAATGAGTTACATTTACAGCAAACCTCAGGAAAAAGATTCCATCCCATGGTGGAAACGTAGCTCAGTAACGATCCCTCTTCGAATTGGATTAAGCGTCGCTCTTCTCATTGTGATCCTTAAATCTATGGATGGAATAGACTGGGATGAACTGATCCCAGAATGGAACGATCAAACAGCTTTCTGGACCATCGGCGCTTTCTTCTTTACCCTTATTGGCTTTATACTCGGAGCGGTTAGGTGGCAAAGAGTTCTCCGAGCGTTAGGGGTAAACCAGTCACTTTGGAGACTTTTCAGTCACTACATGGCGGGCCAATTTGTATCGAATTTTCTCCCTACAACAGTCGGCGGTGATGTCATCCGCATAGGAAGACTTACACGGGATACAGATGATGGCCCAGTTAGCTTCACCTCGGTTGTCTTCGAACGTTTGAGCGGGTGGCTCGTCCTGCCAGTAATCACCTTATTGGGCTTTGCAATTAATCCAGGCCTAACAGGCTTAGGAACATCAACTAGAGTTCCTCTTGTCGTTGCGATGGTCACACTTATCGCTCTGACACTTGTGATTCTCTTACTTGGGAGTAACCGGATAGGGAAAGGACTTCAGAACCGGCAAGGCCTCTTAAGGTTCGCTAATGCTGTCCATTTAGGACTTGACCGGCTAAAAGGGAACCCGAAGGCTGCGCGTGAAGTAATCATTTCAGCTTTCGCCTATCAATTTGCGCTCCTTCTTGCTGCTGGATGTGCTGTTGAGGCGCTTGGAATTGATGAAGTAGGATTAACCGCCTTAATGGCATTTATCCCTGCTGTGCTAATAATTCAGGTTCTTCCAGTAGGTATTGGAGGCCTAGGAGTGAGAGAAGGGACTCTTGTCCTTTTCCTTAGTGGAATTGATGTATCAAACGAACAGGCACTAGCCCTTGGGCTTGCCCTTTACGCTTTGACTTTAGTCAACAGTTTTATTGGCTTACCCATGCTTATTTTCGGAGGGCGGAAACCGCCTAAAACAAACGGCATTGAGTCATCAACGCTCGAATAATGCGAGAAGAAACACGTAACGAAATACTCACGGAAAAAACTAGAAGGTCAGAATTAAACTGGGTTAGAGAGCTGCTGCTTATTGGGGCTTTCTATGCAGTTTATTCCTGGGTGCGCAACCAATTCGGCTCAGCGACCGTGGAATCTGGAACCGCGTTACGAAACGCACGACATATGATCGATCTCGAGCGTTTCGTCGGACTTTATATTGAAGCTGACATCCAGGGGTGGTTTTTAGGGTGGGATCAGTTTCTGAGGTTTTGGAATATCTTCTATGGGACCCTGCATTTTGTCGTAACTCTGGGGGCTTTGCTCTATTTGTATATTCGGCAGCCAAATGCCTATCAGCGCTGGAGAACTATTGGGTTAACGACTACTGGACTTGCCTTAATAGGTTTCGCTACCTACCCATTAATGCCGCCTCGGCTCCTAGGAAATTGCGGAACCTATGGTGCTTGCATCGAAAGCAGCCCGTTTGTTGACACGGTTGCCGAGTTAGGAGGCTTATGGAGCTTTGACTCTGGAATGATGGAAAATCTTTCGAACCAATACGCTGCTATGCCAAGTCTCCATTTCGCTTGGGCTTTTTGGAGTTATCTGGCATTAAAACCATTTATAAAACGTCGGTTATTCAGTACGGCTCTTGCCCTATATCCAGCGTGCACTCTTTTCGCTATCGTTGTTACAGCCAACCATTATTGGATCGACGCTGTCGGAGGTGGCCTAATCCTTTTGGCAGGGTATTGGATCGGCGGTTCGTTGCAAAAATGGGCTGAATCGCAAGCAATAACAAAGTGTCACACGCCACATAGCTAGTTTGATTTTCTCTTAGGGAAATCAATAAACAACTGCTAACGTAAAAACTTGGAACCAAGAAAGTTATGCTAGAACAAATTACTTGCCCTGCAGATCTCCGAAGGCTCTCGCCTTCTGAGTTGAAGAAACTGTCTCAAGAAATACGTTCGTTTATCGTTGACACGGTTGAAACGAACGGAGGACATCTAGGGTCAAATCTCGGAGTCGTGGAACTAACAATTGCCCTCCATCGGGCGTTTGATTCGCCGCGTGATATTTTGCTCTGGGATACGGGGCATCAAGCATATGTCCATAAAGTTCTAACTGGGCGAACCGAAAGTTTCAGTTCACTACGCAAGGCTGGTGGGCTATCCGGTTATCCTAGCCGCGCTGAGTCTGATCATGATTGGATAGAGAATAGCCATGCTTCAACAGCGCTAAGCTACGCTTTCGGGATAGCAGCTGCTCAATCCAGTAACGTAGGTGAAGGACGAAGAGTCATTGCGATAGTTGGCGACGGTGCCCTTACTGGCGGGATGGCATTTGAAGGCCTCAACAATCTCGGACATGCGGGGAGTAACGTGATTATTGTCCTCAACGACAATGGTAGATCATACGCTCCTACTATTTCACGCCTGTCAGACAGTCTCAAACGACTTCGAAATAACCCCAGATACCTCGAACAACAGGAAAAACTCGAAAGGAAAGTAAAAAATGTTCTTCCTTTCGGGGAATCAGTTGAAAAAGCCATAGAAGCGGCGAAAGCTGCAGTTAGAGAAATATGGGACCCAACCTCGTTCTTCGAAAATCTGGGGCTCCGCTATAACGGCCCTTTCGATGGTCATAACGTTGAGGAATTAGAGCGAGCGTTCCGAAACGCTGCTGACTTTGATGGCCCTACAGTTATCCATGTCTTAACAGAGAAGGGTCGAGGATACGGACCTGCTGAGAATGACCCAGTAAAGCGTCTGCACGATATTGGGAATCCGAAACCAGGAAGCTATACGGCTGCATTTACTGAAGTTCTAATCAAAGAAGCTGAAAGCCGACAAGATATCGTAGCGATTACTGCAGCGATGCCCGATAGCACGGGACTTCTTCCTTACTCTGAACGCTTCCCAGAGCGCTTCTTCGATGTAGGTATAGCTGAGCAGCATGCGACTACAGCTGCGGCTGGGATGGCAATGTCTGGTCTTCGACCGGTTGTAGCTATTTACGCCACCTTTCTTAATCGGGCATTTGACCAAATCGCCTTCGATGTTGGGCTTCATGAGCTCCCTGTAATTTTCTGCCTTGACCGCGCCGGTATAACCGGCCCCGATGGAGCCTCTCATCATGGGCTTCTTGACATGATGTTGATGTCGAAGATTCCTGGTATGACCATCTTCGCTCCTTCCTCTTATCAAGAACTACAGCAAATGTTCCAAGATGCTTTGGAAATCACAGATGGTCCGGTATGTATTCGCTATCCGCGGACTCCTGCCCCAACTGTTCATGAAACAGAAGTTGGCAGAGGAACGAAAGCTCGCAAACTCCGAGAAGGGAAAGATGCTTGCATCCTTGCAATCGGGAAGATGCTAGAACCAGCTCAAGAAGCTGCTAGTGCATTAGAGCAGCATGGAATACATTGCGGGGTTTGGGACGTCCGATGCGTTTCTCCACTTGATGAGGCAATGCTCGAAGACGCCCACCGCCATCCCGTCGTAATAACTATTGAGGATGGAATTGCCGAAGGTGGCATTGGGGCCACTATCCAAAATAAACTTTCCAGACTGGAAGGGCGAGGGCCTATCGTCCGAACCTTAGGGATTCCCTCTGCTTATGTCCCCCAGGGTAACGCTGACGATATTCTTTCCAAATTAGGACTTGATTCCAATGGAATCACTAAGG
>CABZWT010000040.1:0-11154 GCA_902529525.1 Actinomycetota bacterium | reverse complement strand
GCCATTGTCAACTGATCAGAAACTGAGAATTGCCCGAGTCGCTCAACTACGTCTCCCCAAAGGTCTATCCTTATCGGAGCTTGAGCGGTAGTAGGGTACACGTCAAGTATGGATCCCCGATTTGCGACCTCTCCCCTATTCTCTACTTGGCCTACTCTTCTGAATCCCATTTGGATGAGTTTTTCGAGTGTTTCTTGAAGGTCAATGACATCATTACGTGACACTACAATTGGCTTGATCTCCTTGTTTGAAGCAATGATCTGGGTGGTAGCTCTAATGGGCGAAACGACAACCTTTGGGCCTTTAGCGTTTCGAAGTCCCCATCCAATTTTGATTCGCTGCCCCATGGTGTTCAGGGTCGGACTGACCCGCTCGAATGGGAGTATTTCCCAAGCTGGGAAAAGTTCTACTTGTGTATCGCCGAGCATTGACCCAAGGTCAGCGTGAAGGTTCGAAGCTTCCTCAATCGTTGGGGTCACAACAAATAGCGTTTCGACTCTAGTGAGGTGGATATATGAAGCGATAGCCCAAGCTTGAGCATTTTCGGGGACACAGATGCCTTGGATGGAAGGACGAGCAAGCGCGAGGATAGATTCTTCCTCCCCAAGAGCGTTTAGGATAGATTTGAAGCTCACGCGTTGAACTTATTCATCGCCGCCTGGTAGCCGTGTCTTTGGATATATTCAAGAGCGTCGACAGCCATCGATTTGGAATGGAGCAGTGCTTGTCTATCGTCCTTGCTTGGACGACTTAAGACGAAGTCTCGACCTCTCTGCCCCTCACGTGTAGCTCCAATGCCAATGCGGATCCGAGCGAACTCTCTCGAGTGAAGGTGATTTTCGATAGATTTGAGACCGTTATGGCCGGCAAGGCCACCTCCAAGTTTTATTTTTATTTTTCCTACTGGGAGATCTAATTCGTCGTGGATGACGACTAGTTGAGAGGGTTCAGAGATGCTATATCTATCCATTAGCTTTCTGACAGATAGTCCAGACTCATTCATGTAGGTTTCGGGTATTGCAATAACTAGATTCTGATTCTCGGATTTGACTTCGGCGCAAAGAGCGAGAGCTTTGCTTTTCCGCAAACGGACGCCGAAGTGTGCTTCAAGAGAGTGGACTACTTCTGCGCCGATATTGTGTCTTGTACCTTGATATTTCTTTCCCGGATTTCCAAGTCCCACAACGAGATAATCTGTTGATCCGCTGAAAGTCTTTGTAGTGCGTCTCTTTCGCCGCACGGAACTAGCTATTCGCCATCTTCGGCTGAAGTTTCTCCATCGTCGGCAGAAACTTCACCCTCACCGGACGCACCTTCTTCACCTTCTTCGCCCTCTTCGGCAGCGGCTTCGGCCAACGCTTCAGCTGCCATTGCTTCCATAGTGGAACGAGTGACAGTTCCAACTGCAACCGTCTCCTCAAGATCAACCTCAGTCCGGACCCCTTCTGGCAAAGCAATATCCCCGACGCGCACAGACGCATTGATCTCAAGATCGGAAACATCTACAAGTAGTTCATTTGGTATGGATTGTGGGCGTGAAAGGACAGAAAGGCTGAACATAGTTTGATCAACCATTCCATTCTCATCTCGCACCTTTTTGGCATCTCCGGTCACAACGAGTCTGACATCAACAGAGATTTCTTCATTTGGGTCTACCCGAACAAAGTCAACGTGAATGACTTCATCTCGAACTGGGTGACGTTGGAGTTCTTTTAATATTGACAGGTGTTTAGATCCACCTATTTCAATTTCTATAAGTGCATTTAACCCTGCATCAGTTGTTAGGGACCCGCGTAGATCTGCGTAGTTTACGCTAAAGGACATCGGGTCTTCTCCCAATCCATATAAGACGCCTGGGACTCGTCCTTCGCGACGGAGCCGTCTCGTCGAACGACTTCCCAGATCACGACCTTCTTCTGTATTCAGTACCAGTTCAGCCATTGCCTATTTCTCCCTGCTTGTAATAATCTCGGTTGAGTTTTGCAGATTTCTACCAGATGAAAAGTCTATCGTTGTGTTCCTCGACAGACACCTAGCTTAAATGCTTCCCCCCAAATATTTCACTTACGCTTGTATCCTCAAAAACAGCATCTAAGGCGTTAGCTATTATCGAGGCGACAGATAGCATTTTAATTTTCGAAATATTTTTCTCCTCAGGAAGCGGCAGGGTGTTAGTCATGGCGACTTCTTTGATCACTGAATTTTCAAGACGCTCTATAGCTGGGTCAGAGAAAACACCATGGGTGGTGCAGGCATACACTTCCTTAGCCCCTCTATCCGCAAGCTGCTCAGCCGCCCCGACAATGGTCCCGCCTGTATCGATCATGTCGTCAATCAGGACGCAGACTCTCCCATCTACGTCACCTAGTACATCTCCAGCCTCAACACGATTTTTCTGACTCTTGATGCGGCGCTTATGGACTATTGCCAAGTCTGCAGTTAATTCGGATGCGTATCTTTCTGCGACTTTCACTCTTCCAGTGTCTGGAGAAACGATAACTAAATCATCTCCAAGCGTTCGCATATAATCCACAAGTACTGGCATAGCAGTTAAGTGATCGACTGGTTTATCGAAGAATCCCTGTATTTGGCCTGCATGCAGATCTACCGAAACCATCCTGCTCACACCTGCAGCGATAAAGAGGTTAGCCAAGAGACGCGCTGTGATGGGCTCTCTTCCTTCTGATTTCCTATCCTGCCTTGCATAACCATAGAAAGGGCAGACTACCGTTATGCGCTTCGCTGATGCGCGTCGAGCCGCATCAACCATTATTAGCTGTTCCATGATTGAATCATTGATGGTCATATCTTTTGCAGCAGAGTGACTTTGGATAATAAATACATCCCCTCCTCGAACAGATTCACTGAATCTGCAGTGAATCTCTCCATTTGCAAATTCAGCTAGATTTGGCTCATCAAGCTCGACACCAACATGGTCTGCGATTTCTTGCGCTAAAGGCAGATTCGATCTTCCAGAAATTAAGTGCAAGCGCTTCTTGGTTACTAATTCCATATTGAAATTCCTTTGAATCAAGTCAGGGTATTTAAATCGTAGATCGAAAACCCATTTCTATCAGATGATTTCAGGGGTTGGTTGCATTTTGTATTATTCCAAAGCTGCGTTGCTGGCCCGGCAGGACTTGAACCTGCAACCTCCTGGACCAAAACCAGGCGTTCTGCCAGTTGAACTACGGGCCATTGTATGTCTAATGAACCTATCGTATTTCCAGCCCAATCGTGTATTTAGACATTCGCTTAGTTGAATTATTTACCTTTTGAGTCAGAAATTCGAAAGAGCTTTACGATCAAACTAAATATCTGAGAGTAAACAAATGATGAATGCTAGCAATGACACGCATTTGAGGTTTTTTTGCAGTATGTTGGACCGCCTATGGGTTCACTTATTAAAAAGAGGCGAAAGAGGATGAGGAAGAAGAAGCACCGAAAGATGCTGAAACGAACTCGCGCTCAGCGCCAACGCGGAAAGTAAATAAATCTCCACTACTAGAATTTCCTAGGGTTACAATTCGCTAGGCGAGGTCTTGTCAAATGATGGAAGGGTTCGTGCTGTTATAAATCCCTGACCTGGGAAATAACCTTCGACAAACCATGTCGATCCACTTCCAGCTAGTTTAGGTTTCAATCCAGTGTGCTTTTCCAACTTATCTCTCCATTTGGAAAGCTCGGGGCGGACCTGTAACGCAGCTTGCTCTAGATCATTTCCATTTTCCCCTTTAGGCCCTCCCAAGAGATCCCATTTCTTATAAACCTCCGTTGTTGAACAACCAACATCTGGTGTGAGAAGCGTAAAGGTTTTTTCTTTATAGGTAAGTGGTTCAACAATTTCTCCGATTCCTCCAACTCGTGCTCTTCCGCCTTTGATGTTAAACGGCACATCTGCTCCGAGCTTGACTGCTTTCTCAAGATCCGTATATCCAAAGTATCTAAGTACTGTTGCAGCATTACCTGAGCCCCCTCCTAAGCCGCCTTGGGGAGGAATACTTTTGCTAACAGTGACTACCGAATCAACATCAAGGAAGTTCAAAGTCCGAAGAACTAAATCTTCTTTGGCATGAGGGTTAATGGGGTATTCGCCTTCGTAGGTCACTTTCCTTTCACCCTCTTTAATGAATACAGAGTCGACCAAGTCGATTGTCACCATCTCAGACTCAATAAAATGGTAACCGTCTTCTCTCCTACCTGTGATTCGCAGGGATAAGGTTAACTTCGCAGGGGAAACAACCTTCACGCCTTTATTTACTGTCACTATGTTCTCCATATTGGGCTGCGTTTGCTAAAGATACCCAATCATCTACCGTTAGATCCTGAGGACGGGATTTTGGATCAAGTCCAGCTGAGTTAAACTCAGCTGAGCCTATATGACTCCTTAGAGATTTTCTGAGCATTTTTCTTCTTTGCCCAAATCCTGTTTTGACCAGTCGCCACATTAGCTCCAGATCAACTTTCTCAAGATTTAAACGCCGAGAAAATTTGAGCAGGACCGAATCTACCTTTGGAGCCGGGAAAAATACCTTCGGTGGGACGTTACCAACAATTGAAACTTCTGACCAATACTGTGCTTTAACCGAGGGGATCCCATAGCCAGCAGTTCCAGGGCTCGCTGCAAACCGTTCTCCCACCTCGCGTTGCACCATAACTAAACCCTCTGTAACTTGCGGGGCATGGTCCAAAACATTCAACAGCAGAGTCGAACTTATGTTGTATGGCAAATTCGAGATCATTTTCCACACACCAGGCCTCGTTGAAAAAAACTCATCCCATTTAATTTCCATTGCGTCTGCATGAAGAATTTCAGTTTTCTCTAACATCTCAGCTTCTTGTAGCATTTCATTAAGTGGCGGCAAGAGATAGCGGTCAAATTCAATAGCAACTACCCGCTTTGTTTCGACTAGCCCGCAGGTTAAAGCTCCGATACCAGGACCAATTTCTAGTACTTGGTCCTCAGATCCCAGTTCAGCTAATCGAACTATTTTTCTGATGATATTCGGGTCGACGACAAAGTTTTGACCTAAAGAGCGTGATGGGATTATGGAATGTCGATCTAAGAGGAATCGAACTTCGCTAATACCCATCATCATGATCAGTTGAATTTCGATTGAAGATGCGGAAAACTGGTATCAAATTTTTTCATAGAATTCGTTTTTAAAATTTCTTGACAGGTATTGGCTAGTATGTCGACCAGTGGCCCCATCCTCCACCGGCTGCCTGATACAGCAGCCATGCACTCACGTTTATGTTTGCTATTGGATCATATGGGCTTGCTCCTGCGTATCCGGCGGAAATAGCCCTTTGGTCCCAGTATTGGGGCATATGTTGCATCAAACCAGCAGCGCCACTCGTTGGGTTGGTAGCATCTGGCTGCCCCCTACTTTCTCGATGCATAATCGTGAGGAATAAGTCGACTTCACTGGCCGGCCCACCGTATGCGGCTATGGCTGCTACAACATCATTCCGCCATCTCTCCACGTTAGGAATAAATGTTTCATTTACTCCAGGGTCATATGGTTCAGCTGCAGGTGGAGATGTAGGGGCAGGGGCAGGCTGGGAAGGTTGAGGAGCAGGCTGGGAAGGGGCAAGAGAAGGCTGGGAAGATATTTGAACAGGACTAAAGCTGGCAGTGAGCTTCATCTCATCGCCCTTCCCAACGTAATTTGGTACAAACGAGGAGGAAGCAACAGTTGCTTCTTTGGAAATACCACTTTCAGACTGCGTTGGAAGAGTGACATCGGCTTTTGGCGCTGCCTTGGAAACTGGAAGCTCTGCTTCAGTTTGTTCTGCTTGCGCTTCTTGACGATCAGAATTTAAATAGCCTGAGTCAGTTTGTATATCTACTGAGGTGAGCTTCATTATCGAAGAAAGACTCTCTTGACTTCGCGCAGGTTCGAGTGATTGCGGCCCACTGGGTCCAGTAAGCGATACGACGACAGAAGCTACCGAGAGAAGTACGATAAATGTCGCTACTAGTGGAAACCGTAACGCGTGCAGTATTCGGTACCCCGTCTGTTCTTCCAGCGCTTAACCTCCGCCTAGCTGCTACGTCTCTATTATGTGGTTGTTTTCACAAAATTGGCAACACTGACGGATCATAGGCGACGGTTCAGCTAATTTTCTGTAGAGCCATCTAACGGGAGGCCATAAAAAGCATGGGTCGTTAGCCATACCTGTTCAGAAAGGGTCTTCAGATCTACTTCTCTCTGTTCAGCTATAAATTGGCCGATTATCGGTAAATTGCTTGGCGTATTCTGTCGACCACGTAAAGGAACCGGTGCTAAGTAAGGTGAATCCGTTTCAATCATGAATTGGTCGATTGGGGTTTCAAGCATAGCCTCAAGGTTTTCTTGGGCGTTTTTGAAGGTCACTATCCCAGAGAAGGACAACAAAGCACCGAGATTAAGTGCTGTTTCTGCCTCCTTTGGACCTCCGGTGAAGCAGTGAAAGACAGTGCGAGAGGGTGGCTCCTTTGACTTCAGGATGTCAAATATTTCGTCCCAAGCATCTCTTGCATGGATTACAAGCGGTAAATCGAATTCATGAGCGAGATCAATGTGTTCTGCAAAAACTGTTCTTTGAGCAGCAGGGGGTGAATGATTGTAGTGGTAATCCAGTCCGCATTCTCCTACTGCGACGACATTGGGGTCTTCGAGAAGCTCTTTGATGCCTTCCAGACCTTTTGAGGCTTCATGAGGGTGAACTCCTGCTGTAGAGAAGACAGAATCGGGAAATTCCTGTGAGAATGTAATTACTTTCCGAGATGTTTCAAGATCGGTTCCTACATTAATTAGTTTTTTTACACCCACATTTTTCGCGCTTTCGATCTCTTCTCTCCCTTCATCGCTGTTTTCTATGTGGCAATGGTTATCTACCCATTTCAGGGATATGTCTTGCACCTGCTGGAAACTCATCTTGCTTTCAAGCCTCAATCTTGTTGAAGAGCGGAGTAGGTTTAGGGATAGGTAATCCGGGAGTTAGGGGAACTCTGGACCAGCCTTCTGGGCGCCCTAAAAGGTTATTAAGTTTCTCAGAAGTAAACGGAAGGAATGGACTGAGCATCACGCGAATTCCGTTAATTGCACTTAGGGCAACGAAGAGAATAGTTCGAGCCCGATCCGGATCAGTCTTTGCTAGCTTCCAAGGTTCTGTTGCATTGAGGTACCTGTTCGCTGCTTGGGCTGCCTCCATTCCTTTACGTAATGCAGCACGTAACTCGACCATTTCGAATAACTCGGCAGACTCTTCGAGCGAGCGATCGATAAACGCAAGTAGGATCGTATCGTCTTTTGTTAACTCTCCGGGTTCAGCAACAGCTCCGCCGCAGGTCTTATGTGTCATGGATAAGACTCGATTGACTAGGTTTCCCCAATTCGCTACCAATTCTTCATTAACGCGTCTGGCTATCTCTTCATATGAGATTTCGGTATCAGCTTGTTCGGGGAAGTTCGACGCGAGGGCGTACCGAAGTGCATCTGGTTGAAAATGTTTAAGCCCTTCCTCAATGGTCATTCCGACTCCTCTACTAGCTGACGCCTTACCTCCTTTAAAAGTGACGTATTGATTAGCCGGAATGTCATCTGGCAAGTGAAGCTCTTTGCCAGCTATTTGCTCTCCTACAGCCATTAGTTGGGCTGGCCAGAATAAAGCATGAAATGGGATATTGTCCTTCCCAATAAAATACACATGCCGTGATTCGTCGTTATGCCACCAGTGTTTCCACCTGCCTGGAGTTCCTTGTCGCTCTGCCCACTCTTTGGATGCAGAAAGGTAGCCAATGACTGCGTCGTACCAAACATAGATTCTTTTACCTTCACCAAGGTCGTCAACAGGTAACTCAATTCCCCAATCAAGGTCTCTGGTAATAGCCCTATCAATAAGACCTTCATCTCGAAGCCATCCCAGTGCAAAATTGATTACATGGTTTCTCCACCCTTCCTTGGAATCTAGAAAGGTTTCGAGGGAATCGTTAAAGTCGGAATAACGGAAGTAAAAATGTTCAGTTTCTCGAAGCACCGGAGTGGAAGATGACATTTTTGACCTCGGATTAATCAGCTCAGTCGCGTCGTAAGTCTTCCCGCAGCTATCACACTGGTCTCCGCGTGCTTCACTTGCGCCGCAGTGAGGGCATGTTCCTTCAACATAACGATCTGGAAGGAATCTGTTTACCTCGACGTCATACAGTTGCTTACTCGTCCGCCGGTCAATATATCCACGTTCCAACTGGGCAAGAAACATTTCTTGAGTTACTTCAGAATGATTAGGAGTTCCGGTCGTCGTATAAAGATCCCATGCAATGCCCAATCGATCCCACTGATCAAGAAATTCATTATGATAGCGGTCGACAATATCCTGTGGAGTTACTCCTTCTTCATCAGCTCTTACCGTAATCGGAGTGCCGTGAACGTCAGATCCGCTTACCATAAGGACTTCGTTTCCAACCATACGCTGCTGGCGCGCAAAGATATCGGAAGGCAAATAAGCCCCAGCAAGGTGGCCAAGGTGGCGGGAACCTGAGGCATACGGCCAGGCAACAGCTACAAGTACGGGAGTGGTCATACCTAGCAGGTTACCGCACCTATTGAAAGGTCGGTTACCTTAGCTAATTTCTCGCCGACGAAAGATAGAGTTCGTAAACTTTCCTTTTGGATACTCCTGTAACAGTCGCAACTTCTCTGACTGCATCTCTCGTTGACATCCCTTTCTTCTTTCCATCATTTAACGCAGAAAGAATCTCCTCTGAAGTTACCTCCTGCTGCTTTGATGCACCTTCCACGATAATCACCAGCTCGCCCCTAAGCTCTTTCGCCGATAATGCTTGGACTAGTTCACCGAGAGTTCCACGAATGTACTCTTCATGTATTTTTGTTAATTCTCGAGCAATTGCTGCTCTTCGACTCTCACCTAAATATTGGGCCAGATCCTTCAAGGTCTTGCTGATCCTTCGAGGTGACTCATAGATTATTATTGTATGTGGACTGCTAGAAATATCTAGAAGCCTTTTTGAGCGCCCAGCTCCCTTTCTTGGTAGAAATCCTTCGAAGAGGTATCTTCTTGAAGATATCCCGCTTCCCACCAGTGCAGTAATACCAGCAGAAGGCCCAGGGATAACTTCGATAGGAAGACCAGCCTCTGCAACTTGGCGGACTATGAACTCTCCAGGGTCAGAAATTGCAGGCATGCCTGCGTCGGTTACCATCACCAGTCGTTTGCCATTTTTGATCTTAGAAATAATGCTGTTGCATTGTTCTTTTTCGGTGTGCTCATTGACGACAATTAGAGGTGGGCGAGGTTCACATTGAAGGTGGGCGAGTAATTTTCCTGTTCTTCGCGTGTCTTCGCAGCAGATTGCATCAGCTGTTTTTAACTCGTTGGTAGCTCTGAGCGAGATGTCGTCTAGATTACCTATAGGAGTACCGACAAGAACTAGTCCAGGGTTCTTCATATGGTCCTCCTAGGGCATGTAACTACAAGAAGTTCTTGAATATCGCATTTAGAAGATAGTAGCCGGATTTTTATTCTGGAATCTCTAATTAGACGTTGAAACGGAACTCCATTACATCCCCATCCTGCACTATGTAGTCCTTTCCTTCGACTCTTACTTTCCCAGATTCTCGTGCTTCGAACCAGCCGCCACATTCCAGCAACATCTCCCAGTTGATGGTTTCAGCCCGTATAAACCCTTTTTGGAAATCTGTATGAATCCTTCCTGCTGTCTCAGGTGCCGTTGAGCCTTCGCGGAAGGTCCAAGCTCGGCTTTCTTTTTCCCCTGTTGTCAGAAAAGTCCGTAAACCCAAAATATGGTATGCCTGTTTAATGAATCTGGGTAGAGCGCCCTCTCCGAGGCCTAGCCCTTCAAGAAGGTCAACCTGCTCATCTAGAGGCAATTCAGCTGCTTCAGCCTCCAGTTGGATACAAGCACTTATTACTTCAGCTTTGTCTTCAAGTTCTATCATCACAGGTTTTGTTAGCTCTTCACCATTAGCTAATTGGTCTTCACCAATGTTTACTATTGCAAGAACAGGTTTGGCTGTAAGAAGGAAATAGTGGTTTAAAAAACTAAGCTCTTCTTTAGATAAAGCACTTCGATAAACCGGTGTTCCGTTAGAGAGAGCTTCTAGAGCTGCCTGGATTGCGTCTACTTCTTCTGCAACACTTTTGTCGATACGCGCTACTTTGACTTTTTTTGCAACTTGTTTTTCTAATGTTTCTAAATCCGCAAGAGTTAACTCGATCTCCAAAACACGAAGTTGTTCAAGTGGGTCTGGGTCGCCAGGAATATCTGGGTCCTGGAATGCTCGAAGGACGTAGACAATTGCATCCACCTCACGAATATTGGCTAAAAACTGGTTCCCGAGGCCTTCACCTTTGCTGGCTCCTTCGACTAAGCCACCGATGTCTGTAAATTGTACGCTTGCGTGGACGGTATTTTTGGACTGGCTCATTATCGAAAGGAGTTTGAGGCGGTGATCGGAAACTTTAGCTACTCCGACGTTTGGGTCAGTTGTAGCGAATGCGTATGGCGCAGCGAGAGCTGATCCACCGGTTAGTGCATTGTAAAGTGAGGATTTCCCTGCGTTAGGTAATCCTACAAATCCGAATTTTTCCATAGTCCTCGAAGGCTACCCCCAGTAGTCGTGAGTTGCTAAAGCTTCTTGTATGGTAGATGAAGAAACCGGAGGGTTTATGTCAAAGAGAACACAGAAGAAAAAGGCCAACGCTCGGCGAAAAAAGGCTAATCATGGCCGCAAGCCGAACTTGGGACGTAATTCATAAGCGAGTTAAGTACCTGTTTAACTTAAGCTAAACAGATGAAAACTGTTACAGCTTAGATGTAAATAGAGCCAAGACTCGCGGCCTACCCTCTTTCAGGTTTCCCTGTTGTGGATTTTTAACTGTTTGGGTTTCGGTTTGCTGTTAAACGATATTTAATGTGCAGCAGGTATTGGGGTGTTCTCGTCAAGTGTGAACGCATCGTATTCTTCTCCGGTGTCTTCTAGATGCTCAAGTTCAATGACTCCTATTTCTGTAAATCTATCTCTGAGCCATCCGTCTCCAGCATCGAGTAGTCCAAGTTTGCGACAGTTCGGCACAATTTTGGAGAATAATAGCTGACTAAATATTTGATCTTCGTCAGGGATATCG
>CABZWT010000039.1:0-11973 GCA_902529525.1 Actinomycetota bacterium | reverse complement strand
GTTTCCAACAGCTTCTTGAACTGCTGCTGCTGGTGAAACTATTTTACGAGAATAGATCTGATTCATCCCAGCAAGTACGGGGAAAAGAACTAGGGCCATCAAGGCGATAAGAGGGTGGATGAGTAGGAGATTTATAAGTGCGATGATGGCTAGAAAAAAGGTTCCTACTGTGAAAGCGAAGGGCATAAGTGCCAAAGAGGCGATCATCATGTCGTTGTCAGCGTGGGCTAGTAGTTCTCCTGCGGATCTGCTTCGATGGAACTTCATAGGAAGATCAAGGTATTGATTAAATAACTGTCGCCGCCAGTGAAGTTCTGTTCCGTATCGAGCTCCGGCAAGAAAATATCTTCTAAGGAATGCCCCTCCTCCTCTTACCAGCCCAACGCCGATAATAAGGGCGAGAGATACCCATAGAGTTTTGTGAGATAGCGCATCATTATCGAGAGCGGGAATGATGACGTCGTCTGTCACATAACCGAGCACACGTGTTAGGGCTACTGCTGCGAGAGAAAAAACGCATGCTCCCGTAATAGCGACTGAGTGAGAACCCGGCCGTATACGCATCGAGCGCCATACTAAACTGAAACCTCTCCTCAAATGTGATTGTTTTTGTTTCATGCGATGCTTTGGAGTGTCTCGTCAGGTCTCTTTGTGTTATCTAGAATATTTCTATAAAAGGGTTTGGGTCCTTAATTGGACGAGGTCCAGTATCATTTGGCCCTCTTCTCTGACCACAAACAGTTTTAGAGTCTATCGACTATGGCTGAAGCAAATTCGGAGCACTTAACTTGGGTAGCTCCATCCATGAGTCGAGCAAAGTCATAGGTGACAATCTTTTCACCAATCGTTTGCTCTACTGCTTTGATAATGTCATCCGCTGCTTCTCTCCATCCTAAGTGTTCAAACATAAGGACACCGGAGAGTAGAACCGATGACGGGTTGACCTTATCTTGCCCTGCATACTTTGGAGCAGTTCCGTGTGTAGCTTCAAAAATACCGTGACCGGTGACGTAGTTGATATTTGCTCCGGGCGCTATTCCGATTCCTCCTACCTGAGCAGCTAGTGCATCAGAGAGATAGTCTCCGTTAAGATTCATCGTGGCGATAACATCAAACTCGGCTGGTCTTGTAAGTACTTGTTGAAGGGCGATGTCAGCTATGGCATCTTGAACGAGAATCTTATCTCCTGGGTCGCCCCCACAGTCATCCCAGCCGACAGCAACGTCAGAGAATTCTTCACGGACTAGCTCATACCCCCATTTCTGGAAAGCGCCTTCCGTGTATTTCATGATGTTTCCTTTATGCACCCAATGCACAGTCTTACGATTGCGTTCTACAGCGTATTTCATAGCTGCTCTTTGAAGACGTTGCGAGCCAGTGCGGGAAACTGGTTTTATCCCTATACCTGAGTCTTCGGAAATATCTCGGCCGAATACTTCACGAATCATTTCGCGAATGGTTGCTGCCTCAGGTGACCCAGCTTCAGCTTCTATACCTGCGTAGATATCTTCGGTATTCTCTCGAAAAATAACCATGTCTACCAGTTGCGGTTGTTTTACTGGTGATGGGACGCCTTCAAACCAGCGAACTGGTCGGAGGCAAACGTATAGGTCTAGCAGCTGCCGCAAAGCAACATTTAGGCTTCGGAAACCACCGCCGATAGGGGTCGTCAAGGGGCCTTTAATGCCGATTAAGTACTCTTGAAATGTGTCTACGGTTTCCTGTGGAAGCCAGTCCCCTGTTTCATTGAAAGCTTTTTCCCCTGCTAAGACTTCAATCCATTCGATTGTTCTTCCATATTTGTTAGCTGCTGCATCAAGGACGAGTTTTGCAGCAGGCCAGATGTCCACTCCTGTTCCGTCACCTTCGATGAAGGGGATGATTGGATTGTCAGAGACGTTCAGGGAGTGATCTTCGTTAATTGTTATTTTGTCAGCCATATATCTTCGATCATAGGCGAAATGCACGAAATCGAGAAAGAAAGACGAGGAAAATATTGAAAGTTTTACTTACGAAGCAGCCAATTCTGCTGCACTAACCGTATTTTGCATTAGTAGTGCTCGGGTCATCGGACCAACTCCACCAATACGCGGTGATAGCCAGCCGGCGACCTCTTCGACTTCGTCGGAGACATCTGAAAGTAGTTTCTTTCCATCGAAACTTACTCCTGCTGCGACAACGGCAGCACCGGGTTTGACCATGTCGGCGGTGATCATACCGGGGGAACCTGCTGCGGCAATAATAATATCTGCTTGGCGGGTGTAGTCAGCAAGATTCTTTACTCCGGTGTGGATGACTGTGACAGCCGCATTGGCGTTAGACCTTTTCAATGCGAGTAAATTTGCCAGTGGTCTTCCGATAGTGAGGCCGCGACCAATGATCACTACATGTTGGCCGGAAATGGGCACATCGAAGCGTTCGAGCAGTAGCTGTATGCCTGCTGGAGTGCAAGCTAGGGGTGCGTTTATTCCTTGGACCAAACGACCAAGATTTATTGGGTGAAGCCCGTCAGCGTCCTTGTGTGGGAGCACTTCCAGAAGGGCTGATTCGTAGTCAAGTCCATCGGGAAATGGATACTGAATAATGAAGGCATGTATTTGAGGGTCATGATTAAATGCTTCAACGGCTTCGATAATTTCGTGTTGTGATGTGTCGGCGGGAAGTGTTATCTCCTGTGAATGCATCCCAAGTTCTTTACAATCTCGGTGTTTCATAGATATGTAGTTTTTTGAGGGGCCATCATCACCGACAAGTATGGTCCCCAATCCGGGTATTACAGATAGCTCTGCCAATTTTGCAATACGCTGCTTGAGGCTCTCTTTAAGTTCTGTAGCGGCTAATTCCCCGTCTAATGTGATAGCGACCATACCCCGATAATGGCATGAGAACGAGAGGAAATCTCATTATTAACAAGCTGGTTCGTTTTGTTAGTTGAACGAAGGGAATTTAGTTTGAGGTATATCTGTAAGGGTCCCATTTGCAAGTTCATTAACAGCTGGAACTGGTTCAGGATCGGCAAAGAGAGTTTCATCTTCTGGCTTGAAACCCAATTCATCAATTGGAACGGTCCAGTAAGATGCTTCAAGTGCAATGCCATTGTTATCGTGGAAATAAACAGATTTGATTATTTCATGGTCCACAATTGTTGTGATGTCGCATTGAGCTTTTTCAAGTCGGGAAATAAGGGCAATAAGGTCTTCTTCGGTTGGTAAAGCGAAAGAGAGATGATCGAATTGTAGATCTGTGCGGGTCATTAATCCCGCTGGTTTTTTGAAGGTCTGGGCTTTTTCATCTTCAAAGAAAGCAATGGTGTTTCCGGGTCCTAATTCGAAAAAATAATGTCTCATTGGGCCTGCCCTAACAGTTGCAACCAAGGGCATTCCGAGCACGCCACAATAGAAACGGACGGTTTCGTCCATGTTGGGTGTGATCATGGCTAAATGATGTATGCCTTGCCAATTTGGTGTAGGGGAATCGACCTGATCCATAGTTCTAGTCTACAGATAATTCGAAGATCACAGAATTCTATGAACATCGATAACTGTCGCTTAGTGCTTGAAGTGCCTTTCTCCCGTGAAAACCATAGCGATATCTGCTTCATCCGCTGCAGCAATCACTTCCTCGTCACGTATTGAGCCTCCAGGTTGAATTACTGCGCTGCATCCTGCTTCAATGGCAGCATCCAGTCCATCACGAAAAGGAAAGAAGGCGTCGCTGGCACAAGCCCCACCTGAAGCGCGCCCATCTGCCTTGGCTGCTGCTATCTGGCCGGCATCTCTCCTATTCTGCTGACCAGCACCGATGCCGAATGCCTGCTGGTCTTTGGCAAGCACTATGCAATTGGAACTGACACGGGCTGCAACTCGCCAAGCAAACTCTAAATCTAGCCATTCGGACTCTGTTGGCTGTCGCTTGGTTGCGACTGTCCATGTATCACGGTCAATGCTGACTTTGTCTGTTGTTTGGACAAGAAGACCTCCATCTATTGTCCGGAGGTCAAGTAAGGGGAATCCTGGTGCTGGAGCTTCGATGATACGTAGATTTTTTTTCTCCGTGAGTTTCTCCATTGCGTCATCATCAAAACTCGGAGCGACAATAACTTCAGTAAAGACTTCTGAAAGTGCTTCTGCTAGTTCAAGGGGAACGTTTTTGTTAACAGCGACTATCCCACCAAAGGCTGAAACTGGGTCACACGCATGGGCTCGACGGTAGGCCTCAGCTATGTCGTTATGGCATGCTAATCCACATGGGTTCGCATGTTTGATGACGGCAACTGTTGGATGATCCCCGATTGAGTGCGCTATCCGCCAAGCTGCTTCAGTGTCAAAGACATTCAAGTAACTTAGCTCCTTGCCATGGTGCTGTATCGCTTCATCCCACCAGCCTGCACCTGAGCTGTAGCGATATCGGGCTCCTGATTGATGAGGGTTTTCTCCGTACCGTAAATCATGGACACGTTCTAAGGAAAGATGTATTGATTTCGGAAGAGGGTCAGGAGTATCACTTCCTTGGGTGTCATCAAACCAGCTGACGATTGCTGCGTCATATGCGGCTGTATGTGCAAACGCTTTTCGGGCTAGTGATTGTCTTGTGCCGCTTGATAGCGACCCTGCATTTTGTAGCTCTGCGAGCACAATGTCATAATCGTTCGGGTCAACGACTACACCTACATGTTGATGATTTTTTGCAGCTGCCCGAACCATTGTTGGCCCTCCGATATCGATAGTTTCGATACTTGGGTCAGCTTGAAAGGGGTATAGGTTCCCTACTACGAGATCGATTGTTTCTATTTTGTGGGTTTCAAGATCTTCCCTGTGTTCAGGGTCGTCTCGGTCAGCGAGGATCCCTCCGTGTATTTTGGGATGCAGAGTTACTACTCTGTGCCCAAGCATGATTGGGGATCCGGTGTAATCCGCTACATCGGTTACGGGTATTCCTGCTTCGGATATGACTTTTGCGGTCCCTCCGCTAGAAATCAGTTGCCAATCTAAAGCGTGGAGGCCTTCGGCTAATTCGACAATACCTGATTTGTTAAAAACTGATAGTAACGCTTTCATCTCTCTCGATTCATTTAGGATCTATTTCTTTTGAGGTTGGGATGTGCACTTGCCCTTCTTTAAGAATCTTATGGACTGTCTCTAAATATAGTCTTCGTTCTACAACCTTTATTCGTTCATGTAGCGTCTCCACAGAGTCACCTTCATGGACCTCAACTGCTTCCTGAGCCAGAATCGGTCCAGCATCAACCTCTTTTGTTGCGACATGGACAGTGCAACCAGTAACTCGAACTCCGAAGTTCATTGCGTCTTCTACAGCATTCCATCCTGGAAAGCTGGGTAAAAGTGATGGATGGGTATTCAAGACGTTCTTTCCGAAGGTGTCATAGATTGGCTGCTCTAATATTGTGCCAAAGCCCGCCATTACGACAAGGTCAATTTTCTTTTTCTCCAAGGCATCTCGTATCTCTTCTGTGTACTTCGTTCGGTCAAAATTCTTATCAAAGCTGTTCCGAGGAATTAATGCGTGCTCTACTCCATGGCGTTCTGCAATATCGGCAGCTGTACATTTTCTATCGGTAAGAACAAAAATGACTGGGATATCTCCCACGATCATGGCTTCGAGGATAGTTCCGCTACCGGATGCAAGAACAGCTACACGCACGCGGTGAAACTACCACCTAAATTGAGTTCATTAGGCCATTAAGAAAAGAAATTGTGCTCGGCCCTCTTTAGATTTGTGAAATAGGTGTCTCAGCTTTAATTCGGCGCTTAGAAAGTCAATGATGCCTTGAGATCTTTTGTAGTTTCGTTAGAAGTTCATGTGCTTCTAACCGATCTAGTACATTTGTCCAGAGGACGTAATGAGAACAAAGTTTCAAAAACTTTCACAGGAGCATGATGCGGCGATTTCTGCCGCTCTTGCATCACCGGTTGTAGCTACCCCTGATGCTGTTCCTGCAGATGTGATTATTAGACCTCGTGCTGCTCATGAACCCCTTCCTGTAGGTGCTGTAACGCGTGTTGAGCCTTCTGTATCATCTGAGGGGTTTGTAGAGGATTCTGCTTATAGCGAACTCAGTATTCCGGATCCGAGTGAAATCCTGCCGGAGAATCTATCTCAAATTAAGGGTTTAGATCCGATCAGTATTATGCGACTCAACGATCGAGGCATTATTGCTTTTATTCAGGTAGCTAAGCTGACTGATTCTGAAGTGGCAGAAATTGAGAAAGCGTTTGATCTTCCTGGTTGCTTTAATAGGTATAGCTGGAGATATCAAGCGCAACAGCTTCACTTAGAGAAGAATAGCTAGTTATAGAACTTTAATCAGAGTGTGGCCACTATCTCGGCCATGAGCTCTCCGGCTTCTGTAGGGTTTTGGCCGACTTTTACTCCGGCGGATTCCAATGCTTCCATTTTTGCTTGCGCAGTTCCTTTGCCACCTGAGACGATTGCACCAGCATGGCCCATTTTCTTTCCTGGGGGCGCGGTAACACCGGCTATGTAGCTCGAGACCGGCTTTGTCATGTGGTCTTTTATAAAGTCTGCAGCTTCCTCTTCAGCCGATCCTCCTATTTCACCGATCATCATCACAGCTTTCGTTTCTGGGTCAGCTTCAAAGGCACGGAGGCAATCAATAAAGCTTGTACCGGGTACAGGGTCGCCTCCAATACCGACGCATGTGGTTACACCGATATCTTTTTGTTTCAGTTCATACAACGCTTGGTACGTTAATGTTCCGGATCTGCTTACTATTCCTACAGGGCCTCCTGGTTTAGCTATGTGCCCTGCTGTAATACCAATGTTGCATTTTCCTGGACTGATGATTCCAGGGCAATTAGGTCCTAGAAGCTGTACGTCAGGGTATTCGTGTTTTAGTTGGTTAAAGAAGAATGCTTCATCGTGAGCGGGTACACCTTCAGTGATAGCAACGATGAATTTGACACCTCCTTCGGCGGCTTCGAGAACCGCTCCTTTAACGCCAGCTGCGGGAATGAAAATACAGCTTGCTGTCGCCCCTGTTTCATTGACTGCCTCAGCGACACTAGAGAATATTGGTACACCCTCAAATTCTGTACCGCCTTTTTTGGGGTGTGTTCCTGCTACGACTTGGGTTCCGTACTCTCGGTTTAATCGTCCGTAATAGCTGCCTTGAGACCCTGTGAGGCCTTGGTATACAACTTTCGTGTTTTCGTCTACGAAAATACTCACAGTTTTTCTCCTTTGAGCTTTTGGTTAGCTAACAAGTTCCACTGCCTTTTTGGCTGCGTCCAACATTGTGTCTTCCATAAGTAATTTTTCAGATAAGTTTGGTTCGAGAATTGCTCGCCCTTCATCTGCGTTTGTTCCGTCTAGTCTGATGACGATAGGTGAGGAGATATCTACTCGGTTCATTGCTTCTAGGATTCCGTTAGCTACTTCTTCTCCGCGGGTAATTCCGCCGAAGATATTAATGAAGATTGCTTTAACGTTTGGGTCGTTATTTATTACTTCGAGAGCACCTGCCATAACATCGGCGTTTGCTCCTCCTCCTATGTCAAGGAAATTGGCTGGTTGTCCTCCTACCTGGTTAATGACATCTACGGTACTCATAGCTAGGCCAGCTCCATTTGCGATCACTCCGACTGATCCGTCAAGCCCGACATATTGGAGACCCTTCGCATGGGCTGCGGTTTCTCTTTCATCTCTGGTTTGCGTTTGATCGTATTGGCCATAGTCTTCGTGGCGGAATTGGGAATTTCCATCAAGTGTGACTTTGGCATCAAGTACATGAACATTTCCTTGAGGTGTAAGGATAAGAGGATTAATTTCTACAAGATCCGCGTCACCTTCGGTATATGCCGTGTACAGCTTCATGAGGATCTCGATAGTACCTTCTACGGCTTGGTCCGGAAGTTGAGCTTGCGAAACCCATTCTGTGCATGCCTCTTTCGATAGACCAACGACGGGATCCACCCATATTTTAGCAATTGCTTCTGGGTTGGTTTCAGCAACAGTTTCGATTTCCACGCCGCCTTCTTTTGAAAGCATTCCAAGGTGCTTCTTTGCTGAGCGGTCAAGCGTGAAGCTTGCGTAGTATTCCTCTTGAATATCTGAAGCTTTCTCTATCCATACTCTTCCAACGACATGTCCTTTAATATCTAAACCTAGGATGTTGGAAGCATGTTCTCTCACAGCGTCTATGTCGGCAGCAAATTTAACTCCGCCGGCTTTGCCTCTTCCCCCTGTATGCACTTGTGCTTTTACCATTACTGGCGTGCCAAGTTCTTCTGCGGCTGATACGGCTTCATCAGTGGTGAAAGCGATTTTTCCTGGGGATACGGGCATTCCGTATTCTGCAAAGAATTGTTTTCCCTGATACTCAAATAGGTCCATTGATTTGTCTCTACTTTCCGTATGTCAGATTATTTCTTTTTCACTGACAATACTTCACCGTTGGGATACTAGTGATAAGAATGCCAGACGGCATCATTGTGGAATTGTTTCTTGAAAAAAGTCTTCCTGAGTGTGGTTATGAATACGATGAGGGTATGCCGATTGGTGAGCCGACAAAGCTGAATCTTCCAAGGACAATTTTCTTTGTTGTTATTAGTCTTGGGGTTGGTATCGCACTGCTTTTTGCTGTGATAAAGCTTGCAGGAGACGGCGATATTCAGATCAAACTCGGAGTTGATATTTTTGATGTTGGAGATGCAGAACAACGGGCGGAAAGGATTCGCAATGATAAGGCTCCATTATTATTTCCATCATTGAACGGTGTGTCTCGACCGATCTATGTTCAACATCTTGGAGACGATTATCTTGACGATTGGTTTGCAATAGATGCCCGATCCCCTTCTGAACCCGAAAAGTGTAATTTAGGGTGGGACTCAGCTCTTCAACTTTTCTTTGATGAGTGTGAGGCGGATACTACGTACCCTCCTTCCGGAGAGGGACTTGTCCGATATGCAGTGACGATTAACGAAGATGAATCGCTTCGTGTCGATTTAAACAAATTGGTAGACGACTAACGCTTTTCAGGAATAGGACTACAGCTTTTCTATTGGCGCCCAGGAAAGTAGAAGCGTTTTTTGCCCTGACTCTACAAAATGTATGATTACTTCGCTGTCGCCCCCTTGGCCTTTGATATCGAGAATGACGCCATCTCCGAATTTTGGATGGTGTACGTCGTCTCCGATTTTTAGGTTGAGTTGATCTTCCGTAGGGGATGGAGGTGAAGAAGCAGGTTTCGGTTTTTGGAATCCTATAGGTGATAGCTCGCTGCTTTTCCCTGTGTCTTTTATTTCGGAAAAGAGCTCTTCAGGGATTTCATCAAGAAACCGGCTTGCTGGGTTGTATTGGGTTGTTCCGTAGAGAGTTCTACTCCACGCATGTGTTAGATACAGCCGTTGTTCTGCTCTGGTTATGCCGACGTACGCGAGGCGTCGTTCTTCTTCAAGTTCACTCTGGTTCCCTAGCGACCGCACATGGGGGAAAATGCCATCTTCAAGTCCCACAATAAAGACAACAGGGTATTCAAGTCCTTTAGCAGAGTGCATCGTCATCAAAGAAATGGAATCATCACGATTTAGGTCATCTGTATCAGAAACTAAGCCAACTTCTTCGAGGAATTCGCTGCTATCTCCAAATCCTTCGGCCATTCCGATAAGTTCTGCAAGGTTTTCGATTCGGCTGTCTGCTTCTACTGATCGTTGAGATTCAAGGTCAGTGATATACCCCGATGCGTCAAGAATTTCATGAAGTACTTGTGCCGGCCCTTCATCGATGCAGCTCTCGGCTTGATCAAGGATCCGCCGAAATTCCTCTAGTCCTCTGACTGCTTTTCCTGTAACTCCTGCTTCTGGGGCGCGATCGAGCATTTCTATGAAGCTCTCGCCATTAGTATTTACGAAGGCTTCAAGTTTGGCAATGCTGCTATCGCCAACTCCGCGCTTTGGAGTGTTGATGATCCGTTTGATAGCGACTTCATCGTTTGGATTGCTAACGACTTTCAAATATGCGAGTGCGTCTTTAACTTCTTTCCGGTCAAAAAATCGGGTTCCTCCGATAACTTTGTATGGTTTTTGCGATCGAACTAGTTGTTCTTCGATGACACGACTTTGCGCGTTGGTTCGGTAGAACACGGCAATGTCTTTCCAAGGAATATTTTCTTCTTCATGAAGTCGTTGGATTTCTCCTGTGATCCAAAGAGCTTCTTCCGTTTCGTCATCTGCTTTGTAGCGGACGATTTTTTCTCCTGTGTCTCCTGCCGTCCATAGTTTTTTGGGTTTGCGGCTCAGGTTGTTAGATATGACTGAATTGGCTGCATCAAGAATTGTTTGTGTGCTGCGGTAGTTCTGTTCGAGAAGAATCACTGTGACATCAGGGAAATTTGTTTCGAATTCAATAATGTTCCTGATGTCGGCTGAACGAAATGCATAGATTGATTGGTCTTGGTCTCCGACAACGCAGACGTTTCTGTTTTTACTTGAAAGTTGGATAACGAGTTCGTTCTGTACGGGATTCGTATCCTGGTACTCATCGACAAGTATGTGTTGGAATCTATTCTGATACCGCTCGAGTGTCTCTGGTGCTTTTTTGAACACTTCAACGGTTTTACAGAGAAGGTCATCAAAGTCCATCGCTGCGGATTTAAGTAACCGGTTTTGGTATTCATGGTAAATCTGTGAGATCTGTTCATCGGCGAAGGTTTCAGCGTTTTGTTCGAATGCTTTTGGGCTAATCAATTCATTTTTTGCTTTCGAGATGGCTGAGTGAACGCCACGAGGTGGATACTGTTTTGTATCCATGTTCAGATCACGCATTACATAGGTGGTGAGGCGTATCGCATCTGCCTGGTCATAGATCGTAAATGATGAAGGGTATCCTAGGGCTGCACCTTCTCGCCGGAGAATTTTGACACATGCTGAGTGGAATGTGGAAACCCACATGTTTTCTGCGACAGGTCCGACGAGCGCTCCGACGCGCTCTTTCATTTCTGAAGCTGCCTTGTTGGTAAAAGTAATTGCGAGGATCTCATAGGGGGAAACCCCAAGGTTTTTAATTAGGTGCGCTATGCGATGAGTCAAGACGCGTGTTTTTCCTGAGCCGGCTCCGGCAACAATAAGAAGAGGCCCTGAGCTATGTGTCACCGCGTCTAATTGCGTTGGGTTTAATCCATCAAAAAAAGTGTCAGATGCCATCACCGACACCATACATGGCTATGATGCCCAGTACTGTATTACACGAAGCACTTCGTGTCTGTTGCAATTTTGTGTATGGTTCAAAGTGCTTACATTTGAAGCATTTTCGAGATTTAGGGTGCAAATGAGAGAAAACAAAGAGCTAGATGTCGCTATTGAATTGTTCAATAGCGAATTAGAGAAGCTTAAAGAGGTAAAGAAAGCTCAGGATGTTGTCCGGAAAGCTGAACGAGAGAAGGCCGCAGCGGTTAAGGAATTACAAGACGCTGAAAAGAACCCTAATATTTCAGCAGAAGAGAAAGCTGCGGCAAAAGATAAGTGGATTAAAGCTGATGAGAACTTGAAAGTCATTCTTGCAGGAGGGGAACCAGACATGTCGGGTGAGGATGAACCGGCTATCGAAAGTGCTGGACAGGCTGATGAGACGGAAGCAGAGACCAGCGCCCAAGACGACGGTGCTGAACAGGCTGATGAGACGGAAGCAGATACCAGCACCCAAGACGACGGTGCTGAACAGGCTGAAATTATTGATGACCCAGATGTTCTCGGTTGCGGAGTTCCTATTGAACAAATGCAGGAGACAGTGAAAGAAGATAAGCAGGAAAATCAAGACGATAGCGAAGGTTCGGCAGCTGTTGAAGAATCAGAAGATCTATCGACTGAGGATGCCTAGATCAGAATTCTTGTCTCTCGGACGGTGTCAACGATAGGTTCAGATTAAGAATCGCTTTCTCTGCTTTCAAAATGTACGATCATTGAAGCGCGATACTATTTTGATGCAGAGAGAAGAATA
>CABZWT010000038.1:0-12395 GCA_902529525.1 Actinomycetota bacterium | reverse complement strand
CATTGAACTTGTAGCCAGAACTTGTCCTGGTTCAGCTTGGTCGCATAACCGTGAAGCCATATTGACCGCGTGTCCAAGATAGTCTTCTCCGTCTACCAGCAATACAGGTCCAGAAGCCAAGCCTGCGCGCAACTCGAGAGGTGCATCAGATTGGGCCAGAGAATCTAGCATTTCCATAATAGCTTCGGTAGCGGTTTCGGGTTCTACAGCAACCAACATTGCTCCATCTCCCAGCCATTTAGCTATACGTATGCCTTTTCGCGAAGCAACAGTCCTGACCAGAAATCTAAAATCATTGAGGACCTCTACCGCTGCTTTATCGCCCCAACGATCTGTAAAGGTGGTGAACCCAGAAAGGTCTACGAACGCAAACGTTCTCTCGAACCTATCCTCGTATGGATTCTCTTCAATCATGTTTCCCCAATGCCTCAAACTCGAAACTACTCTTATAGAAGCTGTTGTGCTGAGATTTCTTAGGATTAATTCGCTTGACCCGGTAACTC
Source organism: Actinomycetota bacterium (assembly GCA_902529525.1). Lineage (GTDB taxonomy): Bacteria > Actinomycetota > Acidimicrobiia > Acidimicrobiales > UBA8592 > UBA8592. The sequence continues at coordinate 11,892 of CABZWT010000038.1, read as the reverse complement.
TTCATCGACATCGCCGTCTTTGGGGCTAATAGGAATAGCGGTTTGCTCTTTTTCAGCACTTTCAAGAGAGCTGCGTTCTCGCAGTGCAAACTTGAAGAGGGTGCCAAGACTCAAAAGAAGAAGTACGGAAAACACCCATACATTAATCCGAAGTCCAGCAATGTCTGTTGCTTCATCTATGCGGAGAGCTTCTACCCAAATACGCCCAATGGAATACAATGCAAAATAAACAACGAACAGCATCCCTTTGGAAAGTACCTTCATTCGATCAATTTTGAGTAGTGCCAGTACAACCATCAAATTCCATAACGATTCGTAGAGAAAAGTGGGGTGGAAAGTGGCTTGTTCAATATATTCGGCAGGGCGATTCTCAGGGTCAATTTCTAAAGCCCATGGGAGATCAGATGGGCGACCGAAGAGTTCTTGATTAAACCAATTCCCCCACCTTCCTATCATTTGGGCAAGAGGTATTGCGGGGGCTGCGACGTCGATAGCTGTTCGCAGGTCTAAATTCGCCCTTCTGCAATAAATCATAACAGCCAGGTAGCCGAAGATAACTCCACCTAAAATGCCTAGTCCCCCATTCCATATTTTGAGTGCATCTCCCCAATTCCCTGTGAAACGGCCCCAATCGGTAATGACGTGATATATGCGAGCTCCAACGATGCCGGCGGGGACACCCCACATCGCAATCCCTGCCGCATGATCGGAGCTTAACGAACGGTCGGTAAATCTTTTCGCTGCAAGCCAGACTGCGGCTAGAACGCCAAGAGCGATCATAAGGCCATACCCTCGAAGGGTAAGAGGACCTAAGTCGAACGATCCTGAATTGGGACTAGGAATTGAACTAAACACAATCTTCCTTGAGTGGTTACGGTGTTCCCGCAAGTAAAATCATTCTACATGCAGACATTGGCCTACTATGCAGAATCTTGAAAGCGACCAGATGAATAGTTCACATCAAATTGAGCATCTTCTACTTGAGTACGCTAGACGAATAGATAACGGCGACTTTGTAGGCATAGGAGAACTGTTCAGTAGAGGAAAGATTATTGTCGATGACTCAACTCACATAGAAGGGCCTGACGATGTGAGTTCAATGTATGCAAACACAACTCGTAGATACGAAGATGGAACGCCTCGGACACATCACGTCACGACGAATATCGAAATTCATATAGTAGGAAGCTCAGCTGAATCATCATCATACTTTACGGTATTTCAGGGAATGAAAGACTTCCCGCTTCAGGCGATTATTACGGGCCAATATTTCGATTCATTTCATTTGTTCGATGATAGATGGTGGTTTTCCAGCCGGAAGATAGAAATAAGACAAATCGGAGACGTAAGCCGCCATCTACTTATTGAAATTTGACATCTGAAGTTTTGCGTATTGCATTCCTTGTATTAATGGTATACATTAATACAAGGAATGCACGCTTCCTAAATTGAAAGGGCAAATTGTTCACAGGGATAATCGAAGAAGTCGGCATAGTAGAATCTATCTCCCCCAACGGTTCGGGATCTACGTTTACTTTTTCGGCAAGTAAAGTATTAGACGATATCGAAACTGGTTCTTCGATTTCAGTAAACGGTTGCTGCCTTACTGCGATTAGCTTCGGAAAGAACTGGTGGACCACTGATGCCGTACCTGAAACTATGAACCGAACGACTTTAGGCCTTCTAAATAAAGGGGATTCGATAAACCTTGAACGCCCTCTCCAGACTTCTAGCCGATTTGGTGGGCATATCGTTCAAGGACATATCGATGGGACAACGACCATACAGAGCATAGAACTTCAAAACGACGAGTCTTATCGTTTTGCTTTTGATCTTAAACCTGAGTGGGAACGATACGTCTGCCACAAAGGCTCGATAGCGATAGACGGAATTAGCCTTACTGTCGCTGCTGTAAGTCCCAGCAGTTTCGAAATCGCAGTTATCCCCCACACATGGTCAGCAACTAACCTCGGACAGAAAGTAGCTGGGGGTTCAGTTAATATCGAAGTAGACATCCTTGCGAAATATGTTGAGCGTCAACTTTCAGCGAACAAGCAAGACAACTTAGAAGTAGAGTAGGTATCGTGTCCGAACTGAATACGATCCGAGAAGCGATTGATGCCATAGCAGCTGGAGAATTTGTCATCGTAATAGATGACGAAGATCGCGAAAATGAAGGCGACCTCATTATCGCTGCTGAGACAGTTACTCCGGAAGATATGGCGTTTATGGTAAAATATACGAGCGGGGTCGTTTGTTGCCCAATCACTAATGAACGCGCTGACGCACTTCACCTTCCATTAATGGTGGCAAACAATACTGAAGCGATGGGCACAGCATTTACTATTTCCGTAGATGTAGCCGAAGGAACGACAACAGGAATATCTGCGAGTGACCGAGCCCTAACTTGCCAAGCCCTTGCAAATGACAATGTCATCGCCAATGGCTTCGCTAGACCGGGCCACGTTTTTCCTCTTCGAGCACGCGCAGGTGGGGTTCTGAAGCGAGCTGGCCATACCGAAGCGGCAGTTGATCTAGCGACCATGGCTGGACTTTCACCTGCGGGAGTCATATCAGAGATTGTTTCCGAAGATGGGACCATGGCACTCCTCCCTGAGCTCCTAGAATTCTCCAAAACCCATGAAATCCCTATCATTTCAATCGCTGATTTGATTAGATACAGAAATCGCCATGAGCGACTTGTTGAACGGTTCTCCACTGCGCGAATCCCGACGAAATATGGAGAATTTACCGCCCACATATACCGCAGCTCTCTTGACAATATAGAGCATCTCGCATTTGTCACTGAAAAATTTGACCCTAGTCAACCTCCGCTAGTTCGCGTACACTCAGAGTGCCTAACAGGTGATGTTCTCGGCTCATTGAGATGCGATTGCGGCTCCCAACTTGATTTAGCCATGCAACTCGCTAGCGAATCCGAAAATGGGGCGATTGTCTATTTAAGAGGGCATGAAGGGCGCGGAATCGGACTCGGACATAAAATGAGAGCATATGCACTACAAGACGAAGGAATGGATACGGTCGAGGCCAATGTTGCCTTAGGGCTACCAGTCGACTCAAGAGAATACGGAATCGGAGCACAAATTATTTCGGACCTTGGAATAACAAAAATGCGCCTCCTAACAAATAACCCTGCTAAATATGGCGGCCTCGAAGGTTACCATCTCGAAATAGTTGAACGGGTGCCTCTTATTGGAGGTTCGAATGCCGAAAATATCCGCTACCTCCAAACAAAAGAGGACAGAATGGGTCACCTTCTTAGCGTAGACGAAGGGAAAATAGCTGAGGAGAACGAGTGAACTCTGAAAATTTTCAAATAGGTATAGTCGTAAGCAGGTTCAATGAGGAGATTTCCAATCGCTTACTAGACGGCGCATCGACTTATCTGCAAAATAGTTCTGACTTCATCGCGGATATTTCAGTCCGTTGGGTTCCCGGCGCTTTCGAAATCCCATTTACATGCCAAGAGGTAATCGACAAGACACACGTAGACGCAATCATTGCTTTAGGCTCTGTAGTCAAAGGTGGAACTCCGCATTTTGATTTCGTTGCTGGAGAGTGCATAAGAGGGATTCAAGCAGTAAGCCTCTCGACGAAAACCCCGATCTCTTTGGGGGTGCTAACTACCAACACCTACGAACAAGCCCTAGAAAGATCAGATAGCAGCTACGTCGATCATGACGGATCCTCCGGAGATAAAGGCACATCAGCCGCAGAGGCTGCGATTACTATGATTCGACTGGTCCGGTCATTGACTGGCTAACACCAGGACAGCAGCAGAATTCTCCCCAAACGCAACTTCCCTGTCCTTCAAAGAAACTTCGCCGACAACAAAGACCAAATTCCACACCCCTTGTGGAAGATAGATCGTCTGCTCGGAAGCTCCAACATTTAATGCGCTGATCAACTTACCCCGACTGAAGCTAATCACGTCACTATCTCTCGCCGTAACCCAGCGCAAAGGTGTATCTAGTTCAAGGTTTTCCTTACGGATTGCAAGAAGCTTTCGATACTGCATCAACCAAGAATCCCCTGTTGCCTGTTGATATTCCACAGTGTCCTCATAGGTGCGATTCCCGGTCGGCATCCATGAAGCTCCTGTCGTAAACCCGAATTCGGAACCTCCACTCCATGGTATTGGAGTTCTAGCTCCATCTCGTCCATCCGATTCAATAACATTCCTTGTCGCTACAGGGTCAGCAAGTTCTTCCTGTTTCAATTCGATGCTTGGTAGCCCTAGTTCATCTCCTTGATAAAGGACAGGTAAACCTGGGAGAAAAAATAAAAGAACTGAATACGCCAGAGCACGCTGCTTTCCCTCTTCTCCCCCACCGAACCTTGTCGGAGCGCGAGGGTCGTCATGGCTACTTAGAGCCCAAGACAAGTCCTCGGGTGCAGCATCAAGGGCATCTCTAAACGTATCCCACATAGATTGCGGGTCCCAAGGAACATGCATAGGGGCAAAGTAAAAAGCCCGATGCAAAGCATCCCCTGAACTCACATACCTACTAACCCTATTGGGGTCATTGTCACGAAGGTAAACTTCTCCCAGAAGCAGTGAGTCATAAGGCGCTACAAGATTCCTCCACCTTCTAAAGATCTCCAGATTTCCAGATTGGTCAAGGTCATATCGATGGTCAAATGAAGCGAACACTTGTCTAGGGCTCATATCCTCAGTGATCTGAAAGCGAATAGGATTATCGGGCATTAACATGTTTTTCACAAGCCCCTGAGCTACATCAATACGAAAACCATCGACATCTCGCAAGAGCCAAAACTTAAGGATCTCATCAAACTCTTGGATCACTTTCGGGTTGTTCCAGTTCAGGTCAGGTTGCTCTGGAAGGAAGAGGTGGAGGTAATACTGTCCTGACTCTTCATCGAATGTCCAAGCTGACCCACCGAAATGCGACACCCAATTATTGGGTGGACCTCCATCAGCTGCAGGGTCTCTCCAGTGATAATAACCCCTGTAATCGTTGTCAATCGACGACCTAGAGGACTTGAACCAAGAATGCTCTGAAGAAGAGTGATTGGGGACAAGATCGATGATGACGCGGAGCCCCTGCCGATGTGCTTCTTCAATCAGAGCATCAAAATCGTTAAGGCTTCCAAAGAGGGGGTCCACTCCGCAGTAATCGCTTACGTCGTAACCGAAATCAGCCATTGGTGAAGGGTAAAATGGTGTAATCCAAACTATGTCAACGCCCAACCAAGAAAGATACTCCAGTTTTCCAGTAATGCCTGAAAGATCTCCGACCCCATCTCCGCTACTGTCAGCGAACGACCGGATATAAATTTCGTAACCTACGCCACCGTCCCACCAGCCTGAATTCTCCTTTCTTATTATGCTGTCCATGATTCCCTGCCCAACGCCCAAATACCATGCGGCTCCGTGGGATAATGAGAGAGCGCTTTCGTGTCAACCAAAACAAAACCTAACCTTTGAGCTACCAACTGGGACCGGTGATTATCTACCAAAATAGTACTGTAGAGACAGTCCTGACCAAGTTCTTCGAATCCGTATCGAACAGCTTCTTCTCCTGCCTCCGTAGCGTATCCCAACCCCCACCAATCGGGGTGAAGTGCCCAGCCTACCTCCACCCCAGGCCAGTCATGCCGTTCAGGATTGTGCAAACCTGCCCTCCCGACGAAACTCCCAGATACCTTTTCCTCTAGCGCCCAGTGACCTGTTCCACGCAGCTCCCACTGACCAAGCCACCAGGCCATGGCAGTCCAGGCTTCAGAGATTCCTTCGTCATCGGGGATTCGAAGCGATTCACGCAACTCTGGAGTATCCATCATCGTGAAGAAGCTTTCAAGATCATCATCACGAAACGGGCGAAGAATTAGTCGCTTTGTTTCCAACGTAGGGCAGGCAGTCATATCGTCACCCTGCTGTATGTAGTTCAGGTTCCAAAATCTATGACTGCTCTAACCACTTCACCGTTTTTCATCGCATCAAAGCCATCGTTAATTTCGTCGAGGGTGATAGTTCGAGAAACCATTTCATCAAGCTTCAGACGACCACCTAGATACAAATCACATAGATGTGGCATATCGACCTTGAAATTATTAGATCCCATCATTGAACCCTGAAGTTTTTTTGACCCAAGAAATAAATCCGCTCCAGAAACTTCAATATTCTCGCCGAGTGGAACCATCCCGATAATCGTTGCGGCACCCCCCTGACGTATCATCCCAAAAGCCTGCTCAGCTGTTTGTTTGAGCCCTATGCATTCAAAACTGTAATCCACCCCTCCGCCGGTAAGCTCAAGAACTTGCAGCACTGGGTCTCCATCATTCGGATTAACGGTATGTGTAGCTCCCAATTGCACAGCCCATTCAAGTTTCTGGGGTTCTAAATCAACAGCGATAATTTTCCGTGCCCCTGCAAGGTGGGCTCCTTGGATAGCCGATATCCCAACCCCGCCACAGCCAATGACAGCAACAGTGGAACCAGGTTTAACTTCAGCTGTTCGAAAAACAGCTCCGACACCAGTGGTGACTCCACACCCAATCAAAGCAGCACGGTCTAAAGGCATATCTGGAGTAATCTTAACTACTCCATTCTGATGAACCAGCATCTCTTGCGCAAACGAACCCAAACCTGTGAATTGGTTTATCACTGCCCCTTCGCTATCGGTAAGTCGTGGCGGCTCTTCCATAGGACGACCAGAGATTTCTTGACGCTGAGAGCAGATATAGCTATGACCTGTCAAACAACGATCACAATAACCGCAGAAAATGGAAAGGCAACTGATGACGTGATCACCTACTTCTATTCCTACTACATCTTCACCTACATCTTGAACGATGCCTGCAGCTTCGTGACCGAGGAGCATCGGGTACATAGCAAGGTGGGACCAGCTCCCATCAATAAAATGCAAGTCACTATGGCAGAGTCCAGACGCAACGGTTTGAACAAGTACTTCGTTTCTCTGAGGCTTATCTATTGATATGTCTTCCACGTTTAAAGAACCGCTGTCATCGCGCAATATTGCTGCTTGCATTTTCCCATCCTCCTTTTGGGTTTGCTCGAACTCTACCCCATCTTTACCTAATGCGACAGCAGAGTAGGCGGGTAGTGAATATTTGATCAAATTTAGCTATTCAATACCTTAAACATTCGTTCAAGAAGTTCTTCGACAACATCGATACCGGTTGCAAAGTTCAGCCTGGCGAAAGATCCACACTGTTCCCCAAATTTCTCCCCAGGTTCAAGGGCTATCTGCGCCTTATGAAGTAGCTCTTTTGAGGGTTGATGTGAAAGGCTGGTATTCGAGAAATCTAGCCATGCTAGATAAGTTGATTCAGGTAAATGCATAATAAGACCTGATGGGTCTTCGAGTATTCGGCCATAGATATAGTCTCTATTCCGTTGAATCTGTTCCTTAACATCCTGCAACCATGACTTTCCATGCTTCCATGCTGTTACGGTTGCTGCCGAACCAAAGGAGCTTGGTAGGCCAAAATAGTGGTCGGGGTACTCCGCCAATTTTGATCTCGTCGAAACTGAACCCACATGAGCTACACAGCACCTAGCTCCAGCTAAATTAAAGGCCTTACTCGCCGAGCCAATAGTGACTGTTCTGTCGCTCAGGTTGTCATGATTAGGGAATAAAGATAAGTGTTTGTTCCCCTCGAATACCAAATCAGCCCAAATTTCATCACTTATTACTATGAGATCGTGCTCGGCTACTATTTCAGCAAAGTCATTTATCTCCTCCCTCGTATATGTATGGCCAGTCGGATTATGTGGCTGACAGAAAAGAACAACCCTAGCCTTCGAATCGAGTGCGTCCTCAAATCTATTACCATCGAATTCCCAATCGGGGCCTTCTAACTGGACGTCAACTACCGTCCTCCCAGCTTGTTCGACGGCTGCCCGAAATGGCATATAAATAGGTGAGAAGAGCACAACTCCATCACCGGGCTCTGTATGCAAAAGCATCACCACTTCCAATGCATTCATAGAAGAAGTAAATACTCGACATTCTTCGGCTGGTGGGAGCCAACCATGCGATTCCTCGACCCACTCGCACCAAGCCGGAATCAGCAGGTCAACATCATGATATCTATATCCGAAATCGCCAAGATCTACCATTTTTTGAATCTCCGAGAGAATTCTAGATGAAGGTGAGAAATCCATGTCGGCTACCCATGCTGGAATGACGTCTGGGCCATACTTGGACCACTTAACTCCCTTTAAGGATCGAAGCCTTTGGCGATCAACCTCCATACTGCATTCCACGAAATCCTATACCCGATTGATCGGTCCCAGATTCCGCTCGTGAGCGGATAGTTGCATCGAGCATTAGCTACAACCACTCGTGTTCCCACAACTCTGACATGTATAGCAACTTCCTGATCGCCCCATTTGTATTCCACACTGCATACAAAATGGAGCGTCTATTCGAATGAAAGTACGAAGCTCTTCGGTACTTTTAATTCCATCTCCCGAGGGGGGATCTGGCTTGATATCAATACCTTGTTCAGTGCCAGCAGTAGCCTCTTCAATGCCTGGAAGCGTTGGCTGAATTCTCTCTCCAGTAGTGAAGATATTCATTTGCGCCCTTTGCTCTGCGGCAAGGTACTCAATGGACAAACGTCTAAACAAATAGTCGATCAGGCTCGAAGCAATTCGGAGCTCCGGATCATCGGTCATGCCTGCCGGTTCGAATCGCATACCCACGAACGCCCGAACATAAGCATCTAACGGCACACCATATTGAAGGCCATGACTTATCGCCATAGCAAAGGCGTCCATGATTCCGGCCAGCGTACTCCCTTGTTTACTAACTCGAATAAAAATTTCTCCGGGCCGGCCGTCATCGTACTCACCTACCGTTACGAACCCCTTGCACTCAGCAACTCGAAATTCAAATGTTTTGCTCGACCGCGACCTCGGTAACCTCTCACGCTGAGGACTTTCTACCGAAGAAATAACCGATTCGGCAGCACTGACTATAGAGCTAGTCGACTCTGGGGCTTCTACAGCTAACGGTTGGGCGACCTTGCAATTATCACGATAAACAGCAAGCGCTTTTACACCAAGCTTCCAAGCATCCATATATAACGCTTCGACATCTTTCACAGAAGCATCATGAGTAAGATTAGCGGTCTTTGAAATTGCACCGGAAAGGAAAGGTTGAACAGCCGCCATCATCCTAACGTGGCCAAGAGGTTCGATAACGTGATCTCCCATTGAACACGCAAAAACATTTCGGTGATCTTCTTTCAGGTAAGGGGCTTCTTTCGCGCTCCCATGACTGTCGATATGTGAAAGAATCTCATCACGTTGATCAATGCTGTATCCCAAATTCTCCAAAGCGCGAACTACTGTCTGATTAACTATCGATAGTGTCCCTCCACCAACCAACGTCTTAGTTTTTTTAAGGGCAAGTTCTGGCTCAACTCCAGTAGTGTCGCAATCCATCATGAAACTAATAGTGCCAGTCGGTGCTAGAACAGTTACCTGAGCGTTTCGAACTCCATCATGCCCTGAGAAACGCACAACATTCTCCCAAACTTCTACAGCAGCAGCTGTCAAAGCAGCAGGAACTACTTCGCTTGGGAAGATTTGACTTACAGCATCTCGATGCATTTCAAAGACAGAAAGCATCGCATCTCGATTAAGTTCGAATCCTTCAAACGAACCTAATCTTGCTGCTATCTGCACGGAAGTTCGATATGCTTCTCCGGTCATCACTGCAGTAATGGTGGCCGCAAGACTTCTTGCTTCATCAGAGTCATAGGAAATACCAAGAGCCATTAAAAGCGCCCCTAGGTTTGTGTAACCAAGCCCCAGTTGTCTAAATCTATTTGCATTATCTTTTATTCTTTCTGTCGGATAATGAGATCGTGAAACAAGCATCTCTTGGGCGCTAATCATTAGTCGAACAGCATGACGGAAGCCATCGACATCAAAATCAGCATTATCATCTAAAAACGCTAATAAGTTAAGTGAACTTAAATTGCACGCAGAATCATCCAAGTGCATATATTCGCTGCAGGGGTTACTACCATTGATCCGTCCACTTATGGGTGTGGTATGCCATTTGTTAATAGTGGAATCAAACTGAATTACGGGGTCAGCACACCTCCAAGCAGCATCTGCTATCTTGCGAAATAATTTACGCGCCTTTACCGTTTGGGTTACTTGGCCAGTAGTTCTAGAAACAAGTTCCCAATCTAAATCTTTTTCGACTGCTTCCATAAATTCGTCACTGACACGGACAGAATTATTTGCGTTCTGATATTGCAGCGAGAATAAGTCTTTACCGTCGATGCCGACGTCAAAACCTGCAGATCGGAGTGCTCGGGCTTTTTCTTCTTCTCTTACTTTTGAATCTATGAATTCCTCAATATCAGGGTGGTCCACATCTAAAATCACCATTTTCGCCGCTCGGCGTGTTTTCCCACCTGACTTGATAGTTCCAGCGCTAGCATCAGCCCCTCGCATAAAACTAACTGGTCCGCTGGGTGTTCCCCCGCCTGTCATTTTCTCGGTGCTTCCGCGAACTCGGCTGAGATTTACCCCTGCTCCAGAACCACCTTTAAATATTCTACCCTCATCGACATACCATTGAAGAATGGAGTCCATTGTGTCATCAACAGAAAGGATAAAGCACGCTGAGCTCTGCTGTGGCGTATCTGGAACTCCGATATTGAACCAAACCGGTGAATTGAACGATGCGTATTGATTTACAAGAAGGTACTTGAGTTCGTCAACGAATACTTCGCGTTCTTCAATGCTCGCAAAGTAGCCATCTGCCTGACCCCACTGAGCAATCTGGTGAACAACTCGATCGATCAAATCTTTCAGCGAAGATTCTCTCTCATCTGTCCCAAGCTCACCTCGAAAATACTTTTGCGAGACTATGTTACTGGCAGTAGCGGACCACCTAGCAGGGAACTCTACATCATGCTGTTGAAAAGCAATCGACCCGTCTGACCAATTCGTGATACTCGCTTCCCGCCGCTCCCAGCTAATGGATTCATAAGGACTGGAGGTCCCAAAGGTTCTTCGCCGACTGAACCCTATCGATGGGAGTTGATTTACTTCGCTCATAAATGACCTCGACAACCTTAATTGTTGGAATAAAAATCTCACTTGAGAAATTTTTTGATTCCCCAACACAGCTCGTTTTAGAATCTGTAATAGCCGGAATATTACATTGTCCAGCATGTATCACAAGCTACATTGCGTGTCTTGTGGATTGCTATGGGAAGAATTGTGGATTTCTTTGTGGATTAATTCTTAATTTTCCCCAATATAACCAGATAACTTATTGATATGGAAACTGATCTTGATTCACTGCTAGAGACGTACATTTCAGATGTCAGATCTGGGGTCTCAAGTTCGCCTTGGGTAATGCTGAATATGATTTCTTCCAAGAACGGACTAGCAACGCTAAACGGAACTTCTGGCCCGTTAGGTGGGCCGGCAGATAAGGCATTATTTCGAACGCTACGAGGGCTGGCCGATGTCATTTTGGTTGCTGCTGGGACAGTAAGGACAGAAAATTACTCAGTACCTGCTATATCTGATCGGACGACTCAAATTCGGGCTTCTCAAAATAGATCCCACCTACCAACAATCACTGTCGTTACCAATAGCTTAAATCTTGATCCGGAGTCGCCTCTCTTTTCGTCCTCCGATTACCGTCCTGCGATTCTGACATCGAAAACAGGCTTTAACGAAGGGACGCTATCTCTCTTCAAAAACATAGATACCTTTCAAATAGGAGAATCATTAGTTGATCTTAAGGAAGCCATACCTACCCTGGCGGAAGCTTACGGACCCGTGATTCTTGTTGAAGGAGGCCCAAATCTGAACCAGCAATTAGTAGATCTTGACCTCTTCGA
>CABZWT010000037.1:0-12647 GCA_902529525.1 Actinomycetota bacterium | reverse complement strand
TAATTTCGTGTAAATGGCAGAGCAATAATGCAGGCCTGTAGTCCTGCCATGGCAAAAGCCAAGCCAATTTTCCATATGCGGAGAGGGCGCGATACTACTACTAGAACTACCAGTCCGATCAAAAGAAGAGTTATGGTTGCGGCTGTTCGGGCCTCGGCCAGTTCCCGAACACTAATATCCGATCCAGCCCAGTCACGCGATTGTATATAGACAATCCAAGCAGCAAATGCAGCTACAGCTCCAGCGGGAAGAGAGAAACGGATCACTCTTTTTAGAAACCCTGGGCGAACTAGGTTTGTATTTGGGGCAAGAGCTAAGACTAGGCCAGGTAGTCCAATGCTAAAGGATCCAATTAATGTCAATTGTCGAGGGAGGAACGGGAATTCAACACCTTGTATTCCAATAATTGCTGTTAGGAGAAGTGCGTAGACAGCTTTCGTCACAAAGAGATTTGCGACCCTCTCAATATTGTTAATAACTTTGCGTCCTTGGGCAAGTACTTCAGGGAGAGTTGAGAATCTATTATCCAAAAGAACTAGCTGAGCAACACCACGCGAAGCTGAGCTTCCACTTCCCATTGCTATCCCCATGTCTGCATCCTTTAGGGCAAGCACATCGTTAACGCCATCGCCTGTCATCGCAACCACATGACCTTCGTTCTGAAGGGCAGCTACCATTGATCTTTTCTGATACGGCGTTACTCGTCCAAAGACAGTCGATTGGTTAATTGCTTCCGCTAATTCGGAATCATTACTTAAAGTTCGAGCGTCAACGTTAAGGTGGGCATTTGGTACTCCTGCCCGATCAGCCACTGTAGCTACAGTAGCCGTGTTGTCACCTGAGATGACCTTCAAATCAACGCCTTGATCCGAGAAGAATTTCAATATCTCTGGGGCATCGTCCCGAACTGTATCATCAAGGAGGATGAGTGAGAGAGGTTCTAGGTCATTAGGTAATTCTGATTTGTAGGGTTGGGCGCTATGGCAAAGGGCGAGCACTCTTCGACCAGTTTCCGCATGTTTTTGAGCTGCGGTTGCGGCTTGTTCGAATGACTGGTCGATTAGGATGTCTGGTGCGCCAACGAAGAAAGTTCCGCGCCCATCAAATTCAGCAGATGACCATTTTCGTGCTGAACTAAAGGGTTCTATATTGACGGCTTCCCAGTCTTTAGGGGAGTCATGGCTCTTGGCTACTGCGGCCATTGTCGGGTTCGGATTTGGATCACTGTGGGCAACTGCGCCGACTGCTGAAAGGACGAAACTTTCTTCAATCCCATCGAAGATCTCTAAACCGCCATACCCTATCTCTCCGGTTGTGATAGTTCCCGTCTTGTCAAGGCAAAGAGTATCAACTCGGGCTAGAAGCTCGACTGTAGCCAACTCCTTAGCTAATGCTTGACGTTTTGCAATGGTAACTACGCCGGCAACAAAGGAGAGGCTGGTTAACAGAACTAGCCCATCTGGGACCATGGCGACAGCAGCAGCAACCGATCCTTGCAGCGCATCCTGCCATCTGTCTTCAGCATCGAATAACGAAACGAGTAGTAAGGCTCCGGCTGGAGGTATAAGAAACATTAATACACGTAAAATAATGTTTATACCGTTTCGTAATTCACTATCGACTAATTCAAACTGTTTTGCTTCCATCGCTAGAGTATTGGCGTATGAGTCTGCTCCAATACGCCTAGCTCGATACGTTCCCGATCCAGCATTGACAAAACTCCCCGAAAGAAGCTCATCGTTAGTCTCTTTTACTATCGCGTCTGATTCACCAGTCAGGAGGGATTCATCTATTTCTAAGCTGTTGGACTGGATCACATCTCCGTCAACAACAACCTGATCTCCGGCGCTTATGACAAGTAGATCATCCAAAACAATCTCTTCAGAGTCGATTTCCTTTTCTTCTCCATCTCGTCTGACAAAGACATTTGGGGCATTCAGCAGCTGTAGTTTCATCAGTTCACGCCGAGCGTATACTTCTTGGGCAACGCCAATTACGCTATTCCCGATTACCACTCCCACAAAAAGGCCATCAGCAGGAAAGCCAGCTATCAGGATCAATACAAAGAGCGCCAACATTATGGCGTTCACAGGATTGAACACATTTGCGTAAATTATTTCCGATAGAGACCTAGATGTTGTTTCTGGGGCTTTATTGGTTTGTCCGTTATTTTTGCGTGCTGCAACTTCGCCAGAGTTCAATCCATCAAAAGTTTCCGAGGTCACCTTGTTCTCCCTTTAAATGCATCGATCACGCTACCAAACTCTATCGGGTTAACCTTGAAGCGTCGTGCTTTCCCCAAGTTCAAACCTCCAAATAGGGTCCTCCATTACAAGTCTATGCCGGTGTCCTTCGCTCGATACCTCTCCGTTATCATATGCACTATCACCTTCCCATATTGCGGCCATACCATTGTCTGTTCGAATAATTTTCGTAGCGTAAGCTCTTGGGCCTCTAGCTGAGATAGTTTGTAGCGCAACTTTAGCAGAGGTAAATTCCTGAAGGTCAAACAAGGTAATCCAAGTAGGTGGGAGAATTTGAATTTTTCTGTCATGAGCTCGTGCCAGGGCATCTTCGGGCCTCCACCATTCATGGTCGATTATTTCTCCGTCATCGATCACTACTTGCCCCTTAGGGGAGGGAGCGATAAAAAACCATGTCGAGAATCTCCGAGGAGCTTCTACAGGGGGAATCCAGTGACTGTAGTAAATTAAGTCAGCAGGATTCAATATCATTCCTGACTCTTCCTCGCACTCACGAACAGCAGCGGACAAAGCTGCATCATGCTGGTTTTGTCCAATTGCCATATCTTCCTCTTCAACTTTTCCACCGGGGAAAACCCACATCCCTTCAGCAAAAGAGAGATTTGAATTACGTCTCATCATCAAAGTTTCAAGACCCCCATTAGTGTCTCGGAGCAAAATTACTGTTGCGGCAGGAATTAAAGAGCTGTTCTCAGTTCCGTGCTGGTCTAACCATTCTTCAAAAGGCATCTTATTTTTCATGGGTATCAACAAATCTACGCCGAAATGCTCCAATAGCTAAATTTAGACCTATCGTAACCAATTGAATGGGAAGAGAGAAACTAGAACTCACCAACCCCGTAATACTGTTATTGGGTTGCATGACTTTATTTGTCATAGCCTCCTGCGCAAACGCAGATAGTCCTTCTTTATCCGCTGTTCCGACCCAAAGTGAAGCTACTACAACATCACCTGAAATAGATCAGCAAATTCCGGAAGAGCAAGATACTTCAGCGGAAGAATCAAACAACGAGGCTGAGGTTGAGCAAGAAGAAATCATAATTGAAGAAGTAGTCCCTTCTTCACGTGGAGTTAGCGATACTTCAGTGCGCATCGGAATAATAAAAACCGGAGACGTATTCAGTGACATAGAGCTTGGAGTAGAAGCCAGAATTAGTCGCATTAATGCTGAAGATGAAACTAATGCCAGAGGGATTGAAATTGTTCAAGTGATCGATGATGGCGGAGATCCACAGAGGGCATTAGAGGCAGCTCAATCGATGGCTAACCAAGATGTATTTGCCGTAGTTTTGGCTTCAATTGCAGCTGATAGAACAGTTACTGACTATCTAGCTGAACAGAATATTCCATTTTTTGGTTGGGGGTTTCTTGAGGGGTACTGCTACCCAAATCAATGGGGATTTGGTTTCAATGGTTGCCTAAATGGGCATGCATTAGATATTTCTGGCGCATCAGTTGATGACGGTTCATTGCGAGTCTCAAAGATCTTTTATGGACGGCAACCAACGGTAATTCTTGTTACTACGTCCGATGTAGCTGGGGATGCTATGGAGGTAACAGTAAATAAAGTATGGGGGGAGAATCTTGTAGCTGTAGTAAGGATCCCGCCAACCCAAGATTCGGATATAGCGGAGAGCATTCTTGAAGGAATAGGCAACGTAGATTCAGATATGCTTTGGTTGTCAATCGGGTTGAGGAAAACCCTTCAGGCAAAAGCGCAATTAATTAGTGCATTCCCTGGAATGGTTGTTGATGATGTCACTTACCTCCCAGGCATTCTTAGAGAGTATGAAACTTCCAAAGAACTTGAAGGAGGGTACGTCTTCACACAATTCCCTCCTCAAGAAGAGTACCGAGAGGCTGCGACTCTTATCGCAACAGATCTAGAAAATATCAATGGCCCTTTGATCTACAGTCAAGCAATTTCACTAGGGTATTGGAGCGCCGATTTTCTTACGTATCTGCTGAGTCAGGTCGGCGAGGAGTTGAATACTCGTACATTCTTTAATGTGGCGAATGTCCAAGGGGTAGTTTATTCCCCTGATGTCTCAGGTGGGCCCTGTGCTTTGATGACAGCGCTTGTGCATCAGGACCCAAGTGGTGGGTTGGCTTTATTGCAAGTTAGGGGAGGGGTCTTCCGGCCTGTAGTTGATTTCGACTGTCCAGATAGATATTGGGAGAATTAGAAACAAATCAGGGCTATCGTGGTCCAGTTTCTTCTCTCGTCGTAAAGTTGATCTTTATGGCTATTCGTTATCGAACTTTCCATTTTTCTGCTACTGAATTCGATGAAGTTACTATGCTGCTGCGTGCTAACCATCATGTCAATGAACAAAATTTTTGGGTCCATATCGAGCCAATGGTAGAAGAGGGGGAGGTCCACCAAAGCTCAATCTTTTGGCGAATGTTTTCTAGTCGGGGTCCCATAGTCCCGAAATTTACATGGGTTCCATCCTACGAAAGAAAGGGTCAGGTTGTCCCAGCACAGATCGGTATTACTCATCCGGTTGGAACAAAGGCCATCGAAAGGATTAAAGACTTTGAGATGCAAATTCCGGAGGGCTGGGTCTTGCATCAAGACCATCCAAAACGCGGAATTGTGCTATCACTACCAGAGGTGTACTCCCAAGATGAAGTGGTTAGTTTTGCAGTTCGCATGCTGCAGGTTTTAAGCCCATTCGATTTCGATAGTAACTATGTAGCCTCAGTAACGATTTAGACCTAGGGTCATTTCGAGAACTTAGTCTACTACTTCAATAGTAGCTACCAAGTCCGAGAAGGTAGCTTGACCTATCCCGTCGCTGCATTGGAGCTGTTGACCTTTTGCAGATGTTTTTGTGACTATCCCGCTATTGCCAATCCATGATGTATCCACGCCGCCCATAGACCAAGCATTCCAAACTTCCAGCACTGAAACTTCCCTTCCTCGAACAGTAAATTCAACTTCTTCGGGGCTTGTATGACTCCACAAGGAAATCACCGGCTCACGATGGCCATTAATATCTACTGCCCCTTTGTTTACAGATATTCTTAGTGCTTGAAGGCGAGGAGAATTTACGCTCTCTCGTTTAACCTTTACCAACGAGCCGTCTTTCACTGGGATCCGTACAAGCGCTCTTACTACTCTTCCCCTATAACTGATAGTGTCGCTGCCAGATTCTTCAAATAGTTCTGAGATCGTTTGCTTTGTCATGATGGATTGCCAAATGGGTCGACGGCATTTGATGGCCAGTAAGGGATGGGGATTTCTCCTTCAGATTCCTCAAAGCTTTTTGGCGATATCCGCATGGTCTCCATTTTCCCGCTTTTGAAATTGCGTCTTTGTGGAGGTTTCCCGTCTTTCATCCGTTCAGTGTTGTGAACTCCAAATATCGCTGACCCAGATGCTGCTCCTACGTTCTTCCAGTAGCGTGTCTTGACGGTAGCGGGAGAAGGCTCTCTCCCGTCTTGAGTGAGATTGTAGATGTAGCCGCCAGGCTTCCACCCTCTCAGGCGAAGCGTTCCCTCATGCCTTTTTGGGGGAGTAAGGCCTTCCTGCAGAGGTAGTTTAATTTCATCTTGAACTATTTTTGAGTTTTTCTCCTGCTCAAGCTCAGCAGATGCTTTGTCTCCGCGATGTTGCAACGGGTCAAGACCTAATTCGGCGGATGTACCATCAGTGGTGCCTTCTTTGATCGGGGGTTCCAAAGTTAATACCTCGATGCTATTTCCTGGTTGAAAATTCTCTTCGCTCTCAATAGACAATGTTTCTTCTTTAAAATAGATGGATCCTGAGGACGAAGTAGAGGTATGGATATCTGGATTATTTAGACTCTCATTACGAAATAGTCTTTCGTCAGGGAATCTGTATGCTTTCGGCACAAACCTTCTATGTCTAAGTGGAGCTCCAACCCAGTCAATTGCCGCTCCAATAAGAGCAATAACAATCATAATTGCAGCGAAAGCAATAAAAGTTTCTGGGGACGTCATGGGTGATCTAGGCCTATATTACTATCGCTGTAACACCCATTGGGGTCAGGGCGTTACATAAGGGCAGATCTAGAGCTGGTTTCTTCTAGCTGGCAAAACTTTCGGATTCTTCGTTCCAAAAATCAAGTGAAATATCTGCTTCTTCCTTATTTTCGTTATCATCATTGTCCCAAAAAACGTGATTTTCTATCCACCCTAAAGGAGCTGCGACAAGAGGATCGAAAGTTTCCTTGGGTTTTAGATTACGCGGGGCGAAAATTTGACTCCAAACCCCCGATATTCGTAGCAGAGAAACGCTGAATATGAGAATTGCTGCGCTGCAAGCAATGGGTACCCAAATCGACATTCCTAAAAGATAAAGCGAGGAAGACGTTTACGCAAACTGAATCAACCATTTAATGTTGGTTGGGAGAAGGTGAAAAGATTCTCCATGCCAGCGCAAGGTGGCCTAATGCCTATTACCCTAAAAAGATCTAGGATTGGAGGAATAAGTGGGAGATCCCGTCATAGTTGAAGCGGTACGAACCCCAATTGGGAAGAGGGGAGGCTGGCTTGCAGGGATCATTGCTCCAAATCTCCTTTCGATTGTCCAGCAAGAGGTTATAAATCGTGCTGGTGTCCCTCCTGAGTCTGTAGATCAGTTAGTGGGAGGATGCGTTACACAAGCAGGCCAACAAGCCTCAAATGTCACTAGAAATGCCTGGCTAAGTGCAGATATCGGTTACACCCCCGCAGCTACAACTGTCGATTGTCAATGTGGATCTGGTGCACAAGCTAATATCTTTGCGCAGGGCCTTATAGCTACTGGCGGGGCTGAAGTAGCTATTGGTTGCGGAGTTGAGCAAATGTCCCAAGTTCCTCTGGGGACTGCTGCGCGAGGTGGTGGGGGGTACTACAAAGATGCACAAACTTGGCCGTGGGATGACCCACCAAATGGGCAATTCGGAGCGGCACAACGCATAGCAGAGAATAGGGGTATCACAAGATCGCAGTTAGATCACCTTGGATCTGAATCACAAAGGAAAGCTGCCCAAGCTTGGGATGAAGGAAGATTTGATTTAGAGGTAGTCCCCGTTCCGGACGCTCCTCAAGTCGATGGCGACGGAACTCCAACGGGTGAGGTGCTAACTGTAACTAAAGACCAAGGATTGCGGGTGACAACAACCGAAAGCCTATCCAAACTTCGACCTGTTATAGAAGGTGAATTACATACAGCAGGTACATCGTCACAAATTTCTGATGGGGCCGCCGCAGTCCTATGGATGGATAGTGATTTCGCTAAGAAAATGGGTGTGGAACCAAGGGCGAAAATTTCATATCACACGATGGTTGGTGCTGATCCATACTATTTGCTAGATGGACCTGTAGCGGCAACACAAAAAATGCTAGACCAAAGCAAATATTCCATCAGTGACTTTGATCTCTTTGAATGTAACGAAGCATTCGCTTCTGTTCTTTTATCATGGGCGCAGGTCCATGATGTGCCAATGGATAAAGTCAATGTTAATGGAGGAGCAATTGCTCTTGGTCATCCTGTTGGTTGCACTGGAAGTAGGCTCATCACAACACTTCTTCATGAGCTAGAGCGACAGGATAAAGAATTGGGGTTTGTAACGATGTGCCAAGGTGGAGCATTGGGGATAGCTATTGTTATTGAGAGAATTTGAAGCCTAAGTAGAACTAGAAAGAGAGACGATATGGCCAAGTACCTTGAAGGGAAAAATATTGCCATCACTGGAGCTGGATCAGGTATAGGCAAGGCCATAGCTCTTGCTGTAGCCGCAGAAGGAGCAAATATTGTCGTCGCCGACTACGGGGTTGCGCTTGATGGCTCTGAACCGACTAGTGAAATTGCAGACGCAGTTGCTCAAGAGATAGAAAGTTTAGGAGTTGAGGCCGAAGCAATAGCTGGCGATGTTTCAGAGATGGCAACAGGAGCGGAAGTGGTCGATGCATCTATCAAACGGTGGGGTTCAATTGATGGAGTCGTATGCGTGGCCGGAATCCTCAGAGAAAGAATGCTGTTCAACATGTCCGAAGAAGAATGGGACGCAGTCATAGCTGTCCATCTCAAGGGTCATTTCACAATTTATCGTCACGCTATGGCCGCCATGAGAAAACAGGAGACTGGGGGAAGTATCGTTGGAATCACAAGTGGGGCATTTACTGCTTCTACTGCCCAGCCTAATTATTCAGCTGCAAAAGGTGGGATCGTTAGCTTAACGCGGTCAGCAGCAATGACTGCAGCTAGCATCAGCCTTCGAGGAGGTCCACAGATCAATGCAAACTGTATCGCTCCCACAGCCCGAACGAGGATGAGCGAAAAAGTCCCATTCGAATTTGAGACCGGTGATCCAGGCGATATAGCTCCAATGGCTACATACCTTCTTTCTGATGCTGGTCGTGAAGTGAATGCACAAATCTATAGCGTTGTTGGTCGGAGAATTTCGGTTTGGAACCAGCCACGAGAAGTTCGATCAATGTTTGCTTCTGGCCAATCATGGACACCAGAAGAAATTGAAGAAGTACTTCCCAGGACAATTCAACAGGAGATTAACCCTTTCATAGAGGATCTTGAACGCCGTATGAAAGAAATGGCCAGTGAGGAAGGAAAGTAAATGACTTCCTCTGTGCCTTCATATCCTCCAAGTCGTGATCTTTTGAAAGATAAGTCAGTTGTCATTACAGCAGCAGCAGGAACAGGTATTGGATTTGCTACCGCAAAGAGATGTTTAGAGGAAGGCGCAAGGGTTATGCTTTCCGACTGGCACGATCGTCGCCTTAATGAAGCTGTAAATCAACTCAATGCTGATGGGTACAAAACCCTTGGAGTTGTTTGTGATGTAACTGAAGAGGAGGATGTCCAGGGGTTGATAAGTTCAGCAGAGGAAGAATTCGGCTCAATCGATGTCATGGTCAACAACGCAGGTCTAGGAGGAGAAGACATTCTTGTTGAGATGGAAGATGAACAATGGAATCGTGTTTTAGACGTCACCTTAAATGGCACTATGAGGTGCACTCGGGCTGCACTTCGTCACATGATTGGAAATGAAGCAGGTGTAATTGTCAATAACGCAAGCGTATTAGGTTGGCGAGCTCAAGCAGGTCAAAGTCATTATGCTGCAGCTAAGGCCGGCGTTATGGCTTTAACACGCTGCGCAGCTATCGAAGCTGCTGAATTTGGGGTACGCGTAAATGCTGTCTCACCGAGTTTTGCTAGTCATCCTTTTCTCGAGAAAGTAAGTGATCCTAAGCTGTTGAAAGCCTTAGAGTCCCAAGAGGCGTTTGGTAGGGGGGCCGAACCATGGGAAGTAGCCAATGTTATTGTCTTTTTGGCAAGTGACCTCAGCGGGTATATGACTGGAGAAAGTCTTAGCGTAAGCTCCCAACGGGCTTAATCGAATAGAAATTAACAAAACGTAATATTTTTAGAGTGCGAGTTCTGCCATTGTCCGCAAAGTATTTGTATTGTTTGCTCCCACAATTAATGTTGTAACGGGAGAATCTCTCCAGAGACCTAGCCTTTCAGCGATGCGCTCTTTAGGCCCAACGAGAGATATTTCATCAGCAAAAGCATTAGGCACAGCCATAATAGCTTCGTTCCTTTTACCATTGAGGAAAAGGTCCTGAATATTTTTTGCTTCCTTTTCGTAGCCCATTCGCCCCATCAATTCAGTATGAAAATTTCGTTCCTGAGCGCCCATTCCACCTATGTAAAACGCAATAATCGCTTTCTGGGGAAGGAGTCCCTCTTCTATATTCTCGCAGATATTCACAGTAACGTTGACAGCAATTTCGAAATTTGGAGGGATTGTAAAATCCGAAAGATCGAAGATGTCTGGTCTTTCCGGCGAGTAATAGAGCGGAATCCATCCTTGACACATTTCAAATGCGAGAGCAATATTTTTTGGCCCCTCAGCTCCTAACAAAATCGGGATATCTGGACGAAGCGGTTCTGTAATAAGTTTTAACGGCTTCCCTAAACCCCAAGAATTAGGAGCTTCACGAGGATAGGGGAGCGGAAACATCGGCCCATCAGAGACTAACGGACGCTCACGTTCCCAAATCTCTCTCAGAATCCGAATTGTTTCACGCGTTCTCGTAAGTGGTTTCCCAAATGGTTGCCCATACCAGCCTTCAATGACCTGAGGTCCAGAGACACCAATCCCTAAACAAAACCTTCCTCCAGATAGCCCATCAAGAGTCATAGCTTGCATTGCCAAAGAGGCGGGTGTTCTAGCTCCGAGCTGAGCGATGCCTGTAATCAACTTTATTTTTTGTGTGTGGGCGCCAACCCAAGAAAGAGGTGTAAAGGCATCGCTACTGTAGCTTTCCCCCGTCCATAGCGAATCGTATCCGAGGCTTTCAGCTTCTATAGCGGTTGGGACAATATCTAATTGGGGTTTTTTGGTCCAATAGCCATATTGGGCTCCGAGCTTCACTTCGTTGAACCTAAGCGATAGATACCATCAGCACTTGGTGCTCCTTCAGTTTCTACCATACCCTTTTGAACCATATGGACAAGGTGGCTGTATACCGATTGTCCCGCAGCCATATAAAGAATATGAGGAGTCTCGACGTACATTTTCATAACAAGATCCGGAATTGCCATGGGCCCTTCAGAGAGGCAGTTAAGTATTTGCTGCTCTCTATCTTGACGATGAGCGATTAGAGATCGAGTGAAGCTAATGGGTTCAGGGATCCTCGGCCCATGAGTTGGGTAGAAAAATTCATCGTTTCTGTCCAGAAGAAGATAGAGACTGTCCATGTATTCTCCCATTGCTCCTTCTGGAGATGGGATAACTGAAGTACTCCAGCCCATAACATGATCGCCAGAGAATAGACTTTTCTCTTCTTTGAAGCCAAAACACAGGTGATTCGAAATATGTCCAGGAGTGTGAACAGCTTCAAGAGTCCAGGTTCCTCCTTTGATAAGGTCGCCATGTCCAATTTCTACATCTGGATTGAAGGCCATATCGCCAGGTTCATCTTGTTCGTGTTCATTCTCATCATCGCTTGGGAATGCCATACTTTTTTTGAGCTCTTCTAACTCTTCGGGAGTAGGTAATAACATGTCCCAAGTGGTCGGTTTTGATCGTAAAACTTCTTCCTCTGGCAACACAGGGTGGCGGCCAAACCCATAGATAGGAGCTCCAGTTGCAGTCTGCAGCGCTCGGCTTGCTGGAGAATGATCCTTATGCGTATGAGTAACTACAATGTGGGATATTTCCTCTCCCGGTAAACCTGCGAGTATGGCAGCCACGTGGTCATCGTTCTCAGGGCCTGGGTCGATAACGGCGACTTGGCCTCTTCCAATGATGTAGGTTCCCGTTCCGGTAAATGTGAACCGTCCAGGATTGTTAGCGATGACACGTCGAACCGATGGAGATACTTCTACGACCTTTCCATATTCTGGGTCAATGTCAGTAACATACGGGATCGTCACGGTTGATTGCTTTCAAATGCGGTCGTAGCAGATAGGTAGGAAGGATTTTCTCCTCCACCATGAATAACAAGATTTGATCCTGATATCCAATTAGACGCTTCTGAGGCTACGAATAGGCATGCATTAGCAACATCTTCTGGGCCTCCCAAACGTCTCATTGGGATAGTTTTTTCTATTTCAGAAACACTTTCATCATCTCCATAAAAAGCTCGGCTGTCCTCTGTGAGAATTAATCCTGCAGTAACTGAGACAACTCGAATTTCTGGACCCCATTCTAGAGCTAACGTCTCAGTGGCATTCAGTAAGCCGGCTTTGGCAGCGCCATAAGCCACTCCCATGGGGTTCGCCCGCATTCCACTGATACTTGAGATGTTAATTATCAATCCGCCGCCGCCACTGTCAATCATTGCTTTCCTTGCCATTTGTGCGAAAATCAAAGGAGCTACGAGATTGAGATCAATGATACTTTTTGTAAAGCGTTCTGAGGCTGAGCTCGAGTCTGCTGGAGGTGCTCCGCCTGCGTTATTTACCAATATGTCTAAACGGCCATAGGTAGCTATGCAGTAATCGATCAGCGCCATGATTTGATTGCTTTCTCTAACATCGCACTGGAAGTAGTCAGCAATGCTCTCTCCATCCTGAATGGTTTCCTGAGGTTGATTTCGAGCACAGATGATTACTTTGGCTTTTTCTTTGAGGAAACTTTGAGCAATTTGTTTCCCTATTCCTTTGGTCCCACCTGTAACAATGACGACCTTATCTGCAATACCACTATCAGGATTTGCCATATGGCCTCCTAGTTGATCAAAGTATTAAAAATGTTGCTTTCCTTATTGTGGCAGATCGAGGGAAGAATTGAGATAACCTTTTTAGTTATCTGGGAAATATAGACTTTCCGCAATAATGGGAGAACTAATGGCTGACAAGGTCATAAATGAAGAGGAGTTCATAGCCGAGTTGGAAAATGG
>CABZWT010000036.1:0-12704 GCA_902529525.1 Actinomycetota bacterium | reverse complement strand
TTTGACCTTAATCGACGCACATGGACGTCAACTGTCCGAGCCCCACCAAAGTAGTCGTATCCCCAGACCCGAGATAGAAGTGTTTCGCGGCTAAAAACTTTTCCTGGGTGTGAAACAAGAAACTTCAACAATTCATATTCCATGTAAGTAAGGTCAAGCGGCCGGCTCTGAATCGCAGCTTGATATGTTTCCACGTTCAAGACTAGATCACCGTATGAAATAGTATTTCCACGGGTACCTTGACCACCTTTCCAGAAAAGATGATTCAGTCGAGCCTGAAGTTCTTGGGGATGAAACGGAGTAAGGCAGAAATCATCGTATAGGTCATCACGAAGTTCCAATTGATTCAATTGTCCGCCATTAATCAATATCAGAATATTTTGGATTGGTTCAGAACGTTTCTTCAGAGCTCGGGCTAATGAAAAGGCAGCATCCGGATCTTGATCAGCCACTAAAATCGCTCCTCCCCATCCATCATGTATTTCGAATTCTTCTGCAGCTACTGCGTTGGCGACCGCTTTCCAAGCGTATCCAGCCATATCAAGGGACTGGATCAACTCGGGAGGTGGGGGATCTGGGAAGAGAAGAATCGGGGACATAAGATCTTCAGCTTAGGGTGGATAGGATCTGAAAACCGACGTCATGTCCGCCGATTTTGAATGAAGTTAGTAAGTGAATTGAAGAAAATACCTTTACCAAATCGGTAAATACCTTTCTATTTCATAAGGAGTGACGTGCCGCTGATACGCTTCCCACTCTTCTCGCTTGTTTCGAATGAACCATTCAAAGATATGCTCTCCAAGCACGTCCCTAACTAACTCTGATTCTTCCATCAAATCTAAGGCCTCTCGGAGATCTTGAGGTAGTCGTTGAAGTCCCGCTTTCCTAGCCTGCTCTCTGTTTAATGACCACAAGTTTTCATCTGCTTCATCAGGTAATTCATAACCATCTTCTATGCCCTTAAGACCTGCAGCGAGAATGACAGAGTATGCAAGGTATGGATTTGCGGCAGAGTCGAGAGCTCTATATTCGATTCGTGTTGAAGATGCCTTACCCGCCTTGTGAATGGGGACACGAACAAGTGCAGATCGATTATTCCTAGCCCAACTTACGTAAACCGGAGATTCATACCCCGACACCATTCTTTTGTAGCTGTTAATGAGTTGATTTGTTACTGCCGTAAATTCTGGAGCGTGATGCAGGATACCGGCCATAAATTTTCTTGCTATATCAGATAATCCAAGAACATCTCCTGGGTCATGGAATACATTGACATCCCCTTCAAACAAAGACATATGGGTATGCATGCCTGATCCCTGCCCCTCATCTACCGGTTTAGGCATAAATGTCGCATGGATACCTGCGTCTAAAGCGATCTTTCTGACAACAAGGCGCAATGTCATAATATTGTCGGCCATATCCAAAGTTTCGGTATAACGAAGATCAATTTCGTGCTGGCTAGCATTATCTTCATGAAATGAATACTCCACAGGGATCCCCATTGCTTCCAACATATGAAGGGTTCTGCGCCTCAACCCACTTCCTAAGTCAAGCGTCGTTAAATCAAAGTACCCTGCATTATCCAAAGGTTTACGATCACTTGCGTTATTGAAATAGAAAAATTCGATCTCTGGTGCAGTAAAGAACGTAAATCCTTTGTCGTGGGCAGCTTGTAGGTTTCGCCGGAGGACCTGACGGGGATCTCCTTGAAATGGTGAACCATCTAGACTCTTGATATCACAGAAAATGCGGCCTGTTGGTTCCGAAGGATCTACCCATGGGAGTAGTTCAAAACTGTTTGCGTCGGGAACAGCTAAAACATCGCTTTCTTGTACCCGGCTATATCCATCTATTGCAGAACCGTCGAATTGAAGGCCTTCTTCAAAAGCACCCTCAAGTTCAGCCGGAGATATAGCAACAGATTTAAGTTTTCCTAAAACGTCCGTGAACCAAAGACGGATCAGACGAACCCCTCGCTCTTCAACGGTCCGCAGTACGTATTCTTTTTGTGGTTCCATATCCTATTTCTAACGAATAATTTCAGAAATACTTTCTATTTGGGTAGCGAATTAACACTCTGTTAACATTACTCGCTGCACCTGCAACTAGAGTTCAGAATGCAGTAATGAAGTTAATGAGAGAAAAGATACAGAAAATCTGTCTCTTAGCTCTCCTGAAGAGTGATGGAGAATATTGTGACATATCGGGCAGAGTATTTGTGGATTGATGGTACCGAACCAACAGCCGAGATTAGATCGAAGACAAAAATTCTAGCTGATGGAGACGAACCAGGTATCTGGGGTTATGACGGTTCATCAACTAACCAGGCTACGGGCGACAATTCTGATGTTGTCCTAAAACCCGTTTTTCAATGTCCTGACCCAATTCGTGGCGGCGACAACATACTTGTTATGTGTGAGACGTACTTAACTGATCAAGAGACTCCACACCCGACTAATACAAGAGCGCTAGCGAGAGCAGCTGAAGAGAAATACGGAGACCAAGATCCTTGGTTTGGGCTTGAGCAGGAATACACGATGATCGATACAGAAAGTGGATGGCCTGCAGGCTTTCCCGCTAATGGTTTTCCTGCTCCCCAAGGACCGTACTATTGCGGTGTTGGCGCAGAAAAAATCTATGGCCGTCCAGCGGTTGAAGAACACACCACCCTATGTATAGAGGCTGGCCTCAAAATTTCCGGAACTAATGCTGAGGTCATGCCTGGACAATGGGAATTCCAGATTGGCCCCGCAGGAACAGTTGAAGTAGGCGACCATCTATGGGTAGCTCGATATTTGCTCTATCGCGTGGGCGAAGCTCATAATGTGAAAATCAGCATAGAAGCTAAACCTATGAAAGGGGATTGGAATGGCGCCGGCATGCATACCAACTTCTCAACTAAGGCCATGAGAGAAGGCTACGAAGCGATCACAGCGGCATGTGAGTCACTTGGAGCCCCAGGAGTCCCTGAAAAGCATCTTGAAGGTTATGGAGTAGGAATCGAAGATCGTCTAACCGGAGATCATGAAACACAACGGTATGACCAGTTCAGCTACGGGGTTTCAGATCGTGGAGCTTCTGTCCGTGTACCTTGGCAAGTTGCACAAGACCAGAAAGGGTACATTGAGGATCGTCGGCCTAATGCCAATGCAGATCCCTATGTTGTTGCTGCACTTATGACTGAAACAGTAGGTGCTGCGTTAGCCTAAGTTTGCTTCAATAAGAGCACACTAAGTCAGATAAACCGAAGATCACCATCGGAATCAATGCTGCGATAGTAGCAGCTAGATCTGGCGACACCTTCCTCGTTTTTTGTATGGCATGCTCCCTCGCCTTGAGGCCGAACAAGGTATAGAAGAGAGTTCTGCTCACAATTCACTCTGACCTCAACAAGAGATAGCGTGTCCCCTGAAGTAGCCCCTTTATGCCATAACTCATTTCTAGAAGTACTAAAGAAAACGGCTTCTTTTCGTTTTAAGGTTTCCCGTAATGCTTCTTCATTTGCATACGCAACAATCAATACTTCACCTGAATCACTATCTTGAACCACAACTGGCAGAACAGGATGTCCTGCACTCCCTATTTGGTTTAGTTTAGAAAAATCAAGAGAAAGTAAGGTTCCCTTTTCAAGGTCTTCATGGTTATCCACCTCTTTAGATTACCTAATTAAGAAACCATAGTGAGAAAATTAATCTGAATTCGCTCAAAACTGGTATCAAACCACTGTTATTTCACTGTTTTTATAACTTCTCGGTATCTAAATTCTCAGGAGAGCCACAATCGTCCTAACCTGCAGATATGGATTCTTTACGGATAGCTGCATGTCAATTGAATTTGCATGTGGGTGATTTAAATGGAAACAGAGAAAAGATCATCGCTGCATACAGGCAAGCAGAGTCAGCATCAGCAGATATTGCAATATTTCCAGAACTAGCAGTCTGCGGATATCCACCTGAAGACCTTCTACTGAAGTCGGCATTTGTTGAGGAAGTGCAAAAAACCCTTGAAATGATTTCTAAAGAAGTTAACTCATGTGTCGCAGTTATTGGCTTTGTCTCTGGTGAGGAGGCAGCTGCTGACCCAGTTAGGAGGACATCTAACTCTGCTGCAATATGCGCCAATGGGAGAATCTACGGGGTATATAACAAAAGGGCCCTTCCCGATTATGGGGTATTTGATGAGGAACGGTATTTTTCGCCTGGGAAGGGTACAGCACCAATATTTGAGATCCATGGAGTAAACGTCGGAATAACTATCTGTGAGGATCTCTGGCTCCCGAATGGTGTAGTTAATGAACTAGCTACGAATGGGGCTCAACTAGTCCTCAATCTAAATGCATCTCCATATGAACAAGGGAAAATACAAACTCGACTAGAAGTCCTTCAACAACGTATAGAAGAATCACAAATCCCGATCGTTTACGTAAATCAGGTCGGTGGCCAAGATGAACTAATTTTCGACGGTGGATCAATGGTGATTGAGGCAGATGGAAACGTACTTAGCAGCGCCCCTCAATTTGAAGAAACTATCATGATTACTGATTTAGAACCCTCAACAAAAACTTCGGACGAAGCAGCCACCAAAATACCCTTAGATGCTAAACAATACGATCCCGCCCAAGGCCAAGTAGAACATACTCGCTTTCAACCTCTCGAGCCATTACCTGAAGTATGGAAAGCTTTGTGTCTCGCTACCAGTGACTATCTCAGAAAAAATAATTTTACTGACGTTGTTATTGGGCTCTCCGGCGGAATAGATTCAGCAATCGTCGCTACAATCGCCGCTGATGCCTTAGGACCTGACCACGTCCACACCGTCGCGCTTCCATCACGTTTTTCCAGCACACACTCCATTGAAGATGCTGCTTTATTGGCAGCAAATTTGGGATGTGACCACAGAGTTATTCCAATCGAGCAAACCCACGAAGCCCTTTTAAACACGCTCTCAGAATCCTTTATAAATCTTCCTGAAGATACCACTGAAGAAAATCTTCAATCTCGGATACGGGGTACTCTTCTTATGGCATTATCAAATAAATTTTCATGGCTTGTATTAACTACAGGAAATAAAAGCGAACTCGCCGTTGGATACTCAACACTCTATGGTGATACAGCAGGAGCCTTTGCAGTGATAAAGGACTTATGGAAAACACAGGTATACGACCTTGCCAGATGGAAAAACTCCACAGCTGGGAAAGAAGTCATTCCAACTTCAATTATTGAAAAACCTCCTTCCGCCGAGTTACGGCCAGGTCAACTCGATGAAGATTCACTTCCCCCATATGAAGTATTGGATAAATTACTACAAGATATTATTGAGAAAGATAAAGTCATCAATGAACTAATCCAAGAAGGTTATGACCCCGATATGGTAAAACACATCGCCAGATTAGTTGACCTTGCAGAATATAAAAGAAGACAAAGTCCAATTGGGCCAAAAGTCTCTCAAAAAGCATTTGGCCGAGATAGAAGAATTCCAATCATCAATGCATACAACCGGGATTAATACAAAGTAGAAATTCGAATCAAACGATCAATACTTCGACAAAGCTTCGAAACGTACATTAAAAATTTTAAGAAACAGTAAAGATATCGTCAAAATTTGGTAGGCACGCTGCGATCATCTCGGTAGGGTGAAACTTGCGGAGCGTGGTGCAGTAAAGAAGTACCACAAATATTGAAAAGAGCGTACCTTGCCTAAAGAGCGAGTAGAGCGAGATGAAGAAGACCTCGTAAGGTTATATCTCACCGATATTGGACAATATCCGCTCTTGACAAAGGACGACGAAGTCCGGCTAGCCCAAGCTATTGAAAAGGGAGTTGAAGCCAGACAGAAGCTTGAATCATCAGAAGAAGTTACCGCAGTTGAAAAACGAGATCTTAAACGAAACGCACGCAACGGTGAAAAAGCTGAACGTCAATTCGTTCAATCAAACCTTCGACTGGTCGTTTCCATAGCAAAGAAATATCAAGCTTCGGGTCTACCTCTCCTTGACCTGATTCAAGAAGGAAACCTTGGCCTTATGCACGCAGTTGAAAAATTCGACTGGCGTAAAGGTTTCAAATTCTCTACATACGCGACTTGGTGGATACGACAAGCCATAACCCGTGGAATAGCCAATACCGGCCGGACCATTAGGCTTCCAGTCCATGCCGGAGACACCCTCGCAAGATTACAAAAAGCCCGATCAAGGCTTGAACTCAAATATGGTCGACCTGCAACACTGACTGAACTAGCAGCAGATGTCGAAATGCCAGAAGATAAAGTCATTGAAGCTTTACGGTTTGCAAGCGAACCAATGAGCCTCTCAGAACCGCTTCGCGAAGATGGCGACGCTGAACTAGGCGACGTTGTAGAAGATCGCGGCGCTGCGTCCCCATTCGAAGTAGCCGCCACCTCATTACTCCCAGACGAAATTGCCCGTCTACTAGCGCCACTGGATGAACGAGAACGTGAAATTCTCAAACTACGATTCGGGCTTGACCGTGGAGAACCAAGAACCCTCGAAGAGGTCGGCGAATATTTCAACCTAACACGTGAGCGAATACGCCAGATTGAAGCTCGCGCAATGTCAAAACTTCGTCACCCAAGTAGCGACACTGGAGCACGTGACCTCCTAGCCGTCTAGACCACCTAGCATTGCGGAGGTGGACGGGAATCGAACCCGCCGGACGAGGATCACTCGTCCCACCCGCTTTGAAGGCGGGGGAGCCCACCAGGTACTCGGACACCTCCTTGGATATTTCACCAAGTAGCCATTATTACCAAACTTTTCTAAGAAAGCGATTCCCAGCAACTTTCCAAACAAACCACATTTCGTTCGTTCATCCAACAATAGGTATTCGCTGTCAGAACGAGAAACAATCCCTATCTCTTATCTGTGACCTTCTTAACAATGAAATAGGTCACAGTAGCTGCTACGAGAAAGGTAATGATCACAAGCATCTAATGAATTATAACCCTCTTTGGACCTATTCTTCGTCCCAGTAGGAATTGGGATCCTCACTCATAAGCTTTTCAATGTATTCTTCGTATTTTTCGGGTGAACTTCCGTAACTTCCTAAATTCCTATAAACAGAATCCCAAATTTCATGTAAGCATTCAAGCGCCGACCCCACCCAACCTTTTTTCTGACATTCGGATTTGTAATTGTTGTAGTCCAGTTCACTAATGCGGTGACTAACGAAGGACTTGAACTGATCTCGAGATACATACATTCGATATTCGTAGTCGGTAACCATGCTTTGCTGAATGGGCACGGTGACTCCATGAGATTCAACAATATAGTCCTGCAGTTCTTCCAGATCACCTAGTCTCCGTCCTCTAGCACATAAAATATTAGGATCTTCAGGTAGCTCAGGGTCAGATTTCTGAACTACTGATAGAAATCCTGTCGTAGTAAATATCCACATAAATTTCTCGCCTGCCTTTTCATGTATCCATTCCAATTTGCCAATCCTACTATCTAGATTACTGAACAGACCTTAAGAATAAAGACTCGGGACTTCCCAATAAAAAGACGCATCACTCTAATTTAAGGGTCTTTAGATTAGTTATCGAAAGGAAATCTGATGGCAACTTGTAGGGAAACTATTGCTGGTTTAGTAGGAGGTTCAGAAAATCCTACCTCTATCGGTTGAGAGAAATTTGAAAGTCCCCCCAGATTATTTCCATCTAGCACGGCAGTACCTGATTTAACCCACCGCCATTGCTTTGCCTGATACCACTCAGAAACACCCCGAGAGCTAGTACCAAAAGTTTCCACTCCCATAAGAAATTTAGCCAACGGCCTTTCAACAAACCTAGTAAACGAAAGAGGGCGAGAAAAGGGAATAACACGGGCTATCCCGCCAGACAAGTGAAGATTCAAGCCTAAGCCCTCGACAGTGGTTACTCGCCCATCAGACTCCGTTTGGAGATCCCCAATCCGGACATCATCAAAGTTGTAAATAGAAGTAACAAAATCAGCTACTTTCTGATTTCCAGCTAATAGAATTCTTTGCCCATCTGGCGTACCCCACATAACGTCACCAAACGGGCCAATAGGTGAACGCTCCCAATGGCCAACTACAAACCTATTACCACCGGCAAAACCTGCCGAACTGATCGACCCTCTAATCCGAATGAGCTCCACGTACTATAAAGTAGAGCCCAATCAATATCCGCGCCCACTCACTTGCTGGTATTCTCAAAACCGATGTCCGATCAACTAGAACCAAAACGCACTTCACGAGACCTTAACGAAATACAAGAGTTATTGGCGCACTGGCTAAAGGAAAAGATTAGTGACTCAGAAGCTGTAATTACTGACCTTCGAAGGCCATCAGGCTCCGGAATGTCTAGCGAAACGCTGCTTTTCAACGCTAAATCAGAGAATACAAATTCCAGTAACGAATCCTCGCTAGTAGCTCGCCTCGCACCGACTCCGGCAGACATTCCTGTCTTCCAAAAATATGATCTTGATCTCCAAGTCCGCATAATGAAAATTGTTCGAGAAAAAACTTCAATTCCCGTCCCGGATGTACTCTGGTTGGAGACTGATCCTACTGTGCTTGGGGTTCCATTTTTTATTATGGAACAGGTCAATGGAAGAGTTCCACCTGACATTCCCCCATATGTATTTGGAGGATGGCTTTTAGATGCATCCTTAGAAAACCAGAAGATCTTAGAGCATCAATCGGTTGAAATAATTAGTCAACTTTCCAAAATAGACCTTGAAGATCTCGATACTGACTTTCTTGAATTTGAAGACGTAGGCAACAGTCACCTACGTAGACATTTTTCCTCCCAACGAAATTACTACCAGTGGGTTACAGGCGATAAGAGAAATCATCCCGTTATCGAACACGCTTTCACATGGCTTGAAAAGAATTGGCCTGAAGAGAGCGCAACAGTTCTTAGCTGGGGTGATGCGAGAATAGGAAATATTATGTTCAATAATGACTCCTTTGTGCCAGCCGCCGTTCTTGACTGGGAGATGGCGGGCCTTGCACCAGTTGAAGTAGATCTAGGCTGGCTTGTCTTCCTCCATAGTTTCTTTCAAGATATAGCTGAAACGTATGAATTTCCTGGCTTACCTGACTTTATGAATCCTGAAATAGTCAGAGAAACTTTTCGAGACCAAACCGGTCATTTGCCGCAAGACCTTCACTGGTTCATGGTTTATGCTGGATTGCGTCACGCAATTATTATGAGCAGGATCAATGACAGATCTGTACATTTTGGGCAAGCGGCTTGGACAAAAGACGTTGATGAAGTAATTCCCCATCGCAATCTACTGTGGACTTTGATGGAGTAATTCAATTTGAGGAAATACAAAAGAAACGAGTTGCTAGCAGAAATGAGTCTTCTTTTCGCTCAGCCAGCAGCTGGGTTCACAATCCCATAACCTATACATATGATGTTAACGCTCTCGCACTCAACCATAGGGGCCTGGACGATCATCCATGTCGTGGGAGAGGTTGATATGGCGACAGGTCCTCAACTACGACAGGAAATTGTTCGGCACGTCAGCGAAGGAAATGTACACATAGTTGTTGATTTACAAAATGTCGACTTTTTAGATTCGACTGGACTCGGAATACTAGTAGGAGGAGTAAAAAGAGCGAGAAGCAACGGCGGTGATTTTAGGTGTTCAGGACTATCCAGCAGCCTCCAAGAAGTATTTTCCTTAACTGGGTTAGATAGTGTCCTATCTAGCGTCGACCTGAACCAAGACCCAAGTACATGGACACCGTTGAATGAATAAAGGTATAACTCTAGAAATCCCCTCACAAGTTGAGTACCTTTCACTTGTCCGAGCTGTTGTAGCCTCAGCTGCAAGCCTCGATCAATCATTGGGCGATCAACGAATTGATGACCTTCGACTTGCAGTTTCTGAAGCTACAACAAATGCGATTCGGGCACATGCAAGACTCGACTCAAATGAACGAATCACTATCCGATTTGGGATAGATGGTGATCGCATAGAAGTAGAGGTTCAAGACCGCGGGTCAGGGTTTGATCCGGAAAAATTGGATCCAGCTGGACCGCTCACTGACACGGGGCGACTCGAGTATGAAGGAGGATTTGGCATACCTCTGATGAAAATCCTTGCAGATGAAATAACAATTGAATCAGCCGATGAAGGAACGACCGTTAACCTAGTCGTCTTCGTTTCTCCACCTTCAGAAAAATTAAATAATCAAGACTAGACAACCCTTCTTTACAAGGTTTTATTACCATCAAAGAATGGAAAATGATGAAAATAAACCTGAAATGCTCCCAAAGCCAGATGAGTTATTAGCGCTGCATTCCATAGCAAAAAGACTATTTGATACTCTTAAAAATTGGTTCGAAATCGAGCCGAAAGTGACTATCGACCTAGCAGAAGTTGATTCGGCAGTTATCGAGCTGAGTTCACCGCATATGATTATCGCAATGGCAATGAGAAAACTTCAAGCATTGCATCTTATAGCTACTCCTGGAGTCCTTACATCCACAGATATCGTGATAGCGATTGTGAATGACATAGACCGAGCTCTTCTACAGGCACCAAGCATGTACCTTGAACGTGAAGTTGACATGACCAATTGGGATGCAGCATTTGTAAAGATGGAAAAAGATGCAATCCATCCAGAGGACGTTCCCACAGTTGCTTCAGAACCTGACCCAGAAATAGAAGAATTCCAGGTACATCATGAGGCACTTCACCATGCTGTTCATGCAGTGGTTGAAGCATCGAACGGAGAAATAAGATATTTCCAATAGTGAATAGCAGTCAGTTATTTTTTTGACTTCACACGAAGAAGTTTTTTCGGTGATGCTGCCTCTAAGATAAGAGATTGAAGCTGATAGATCGAATGGAGCAATGGCAGACAATACGCCTTTACCGGATTTACCAAAGTGGACTTGGCTTGGTGGAGATAGCGGGTTAGCCCAGCGCGTCGGTAAGCCAGTTCGAAATTTTCTAAATATAGAAGCAGCTGGAGGAATCTTACTTCTTATCGCAACAGCCTTTGCGCTTATCTGGGCAAATTCCCCATGGTCAGGAAGCTACGACGACCTTTGGAATACTGACTTTGAATTAATAATTGGCAGTTATCATATGGGAGGATCCGGGCATCATCTCACTCTGTCGAAACTAGTGAACGACGCGCTGATGGTTATTTTCTTCTTTGTGGTTGGTCTTGAGATAAAAAGAGAACTGGTCTCAGGCCATCTGAAAGACCCAAAGGCAGCAGCTCTTCCAGCAATAGCGGCGATAGGAGGAATGGTCTTCCCGGCACTCATTTTCTTCGCCTTTAACCCATCAGGTGACCCCGCCTCTGGCTGGGGCATTCCAATGGCAACAGATATTGCATTTGCTGTTGGCGTCGTATCGCTTCTCGGAGACCGAGTCGGGCGACCTCTAAAAGTATTTCTATTAAGTCTCGCCATAGTTGACGACATTGGCGCGATTTTAGTAATAGCTATTTTCTACACTTCCAGCCTCTCAACCTCTTGGTCTATAGCGGCCATAGGTATCCTTGCTGCAATACTTATACTCAAATTCTTAAAAATTTGGTACATCCCGATTTATATTCTCTTAGGGTTCGGATTCTGGCTGGCAACATTTGAATCCGGAATCCACGCTACGATTGCCGGTGTTCTTCTCGGCCTTATTACTCCCGCTAAACCCCAACAATCTAAAGAAGAAGGCATGAGAGCACTCGAATGGCTTCGCGAAAAAGGAGAAAATATCTACCCTGTTGATGTCCGCATCACTGCAATGGAACTCAACGAGTCATCTTCTTCGGTAGCGGAACGAATAGGGACAGTGCTTCATCCAATTTCAAGTTTTATCATTATCCCTATCTTCGCATTAGCAAACGCTGGAGTTGACCTCGGGGGAGGAGTCTTAGGAGATGCCGCGGGAAGTGCTATTACATGGGGAGTCGCACTCGGTCTCGTCATAGGAAAAACTTTAGGTATCTTCCTAATGACTTGGATAGGAATAAGAATGCCCTTCACTACCCGCCCGAAAGAACTTAATAACATGTCCCTTCTTGGCCTATCTGCTGCTGCAGGTATTGGCTTTACGGTGGCACTCTTTATTACCAATCTTGCCTACAAAGATGATTTACTATTCGCAGATGAATCAAAGATAGGAATCCTATTCGCATCATTAGCTGCAGGAATAATAGGTATTACGTTCCTACATTTTGGAACAAAAAAAAGCAGAAATGTTGAGCAAGAAAGCTACGGGTAAGCTTTTCCTACGGGGCTGAGAAGTTACAAAAGTCAACGACCCATAGCAAAACTGGTAACCAACGTAATTGCAAACAAAAAATCTTTTTTTCGAAGAATGCGTTGCAAACGCGAAATTTTAGGTTACTCTCACGCCCCGAAAGCAAACACAGTTTTTTTTGATGCTTCTTAGAATAGAAATGGATGGATTGTGCCTAAAGCACTTGTCATAGTTGAATCACCGGCGAAAGCGAAAACAATAAAACGCTACCTTGGGTCTGATTACTCAGTTGAAGCTTCAGTTGGTCATATCAGGGACATAATCCAACCGAAAAATGTCAAAACTGATAAACGGTACAACCTGACAATTCATGAAAATAACTCAGAACTTCATAGTTACGGTATCGATGTATCTGGAGAAAGTCCTGCAGAGAATACCTGGGAACCATGGTACGTTGTCAGTGAAAATAGTAAAAAGACGATAACCCAACTACGTA
>CABZWT010000035.1:0-12811 GCA_902529525.1 Actinomycetota bacterium | reverse complement strand
GCTTTACTCCGGCGTATGCAGCAGAGAGATGTGATGTCAGCCAAGCAGATATCGAAGAAGCTGCTTTGTTATTCGCACAGGGCCCAACTGGAACGGCAGGAACTGGGACCGGCCCTTCAATGTCCCCGTACCCGAGCTTGATGGAGCACTTGGTTATCAGCCTCAATGTGGTATGCGGTAGATGGCTTCGTGAAGGAGAAACGGCTGAATCGCGAAGCCTCCTTCAACCAGATACACCCAAAAGAGCTCAAGTCTTAGGACCATTTGACCCTCTAAGGGGGCCCAAAAGCCGGTTTAGGGGTCTACGCGGCTATGGGGGAGAGATGCCGTGCACAACCTTGGCTCAGGAAATCGTAGAGCCAGGAGAAGGGCAAGTTCGAGCGCTTTTCTCTAACGGTGGCAATCCAGTTGCTGCATGGCCTGACCAGAAAAGAAGTATTGAGGCAATGAAATCATTGGATCTTCTTGTAGCTATCGATCACCGGATGACACAAACCGCCCAGTTCGCCGATTACATACTTCCCCCGCGCTTGAGTTTGGAAAGATCAGATGTTCCCCCATTCATGGATAGGTGGTTCCGTTCCCCATATGCCTGTTACACACCATCAATCATTGACAACCCTGAAGGCGATTTACTTAACGATTGGGAAGTCTATTGGGAGATAGCTGAACGCCTAGACGTACAAATAGAGCTAGCAGGAGGAATAATCCCACGCGGGATTCGGCCATCTGACGACGATGTACTTGAACTCATCTACGCTGACTCGCTTATTCCATTTGAACAAATCCGAACAAGCAACGGACAGGTACTAGATAATCTTCGTCAGCAAGTCCAGCCTGCCGACTCTGGGAGTTCAGGACGATTTCACGTAGCACTTGACGATCACCTGTCGGAGCTTCAAGAGATACTGGAGCAACAAACCTCAGTTGAGCGAATAGCAGGGTTCGATCCCGAAATACATACATTCCGCCTTATCAGCCGGAGGCTAAAAACCCATCTGAATTCGCTCGGAGGAGAACTTTCCGTTCTCAATGAAAAAACCCCAACAAATTATGCTCACATGAATCCCGCTGATATGGAAGACCTCAAGATCTCCGATGAAGATTTGATCACTATTTCCTCTCCAAGGGCGTCACTGACTGGTGTTGCAAAAGCAGCTTCTGATATCCGAAGGGGAGTAATTTCTATGGCCCATTCCTGGGGGTCAGCAAGCGATACCGATGAGAAAGTTAGAGATATCGGCGCTCCGACTAACAGGCTGATAGATGTCGAGAATGGATTTGATCCCATTACTGGCCAAGCCATCCAGAGCGCTATTCCAGTCTCTGTTGAGCTTCTAGAAGACGAAAGCCTTCTCGTCTAAATTTATTTCGCACTGAGGCGTTCAATGGTCTTCGAGAACTCGTTAACAGTCTCTGAAATGATCTCCTGAACTGTTCTGACCTTGGAGATTCTTCCTGCTACCTGGCCACTTAAGGCTATGGCAGCTTCCATATCGCCACCAAAATACAAGTCTATGGGACTCCCGAATTCGCCAAAGACGTTTTCAGATGAGTCCAATAAGCGCTCAGACCGTTCTGTTCTGAGCGCCCTCAACGCAGGGGAGTGTTTTTGATTAAGGAAAAGAGTGTCTGTCTCATGCGCATTCAAGATGGCATTCTTCCAATTCTCATGAATCGGAGATTCAGATGACGCCACCATTTGAGTTCCCATTTGAACCCCCTCAGCGCCGAGGGCAAATGCAGCAGCCATAGTTGCTCCATCGTTGATACCTCCAGCGGCAATGATCGGCACCGAAACGTGTTCTCGAACAAGGGGAAGGAGGACCATCGTCGAGACCGGTGTGGGGCTCTTGAAACCTCCACCTTCTCCCCCTTCTACTACAAGTCCATCTACTCCAGCATCCACCGCCTTTTTGGCAGCGAGTAAGGTCGGCACAACGTGGTATACCGTTAAACCTGCCTCCTTTAAAATGCCTGTGTATTTAGTTGGAGAACCTGCAGAAGTAGTGACGAACTTGACCCCTTGGTCAATTACGAATTCTGCAATACTCGGGTCGCGAACGAAAGCTTGCGCGATATTAACCCCGTATTGATGCCCAAGATTATTCATAGCCTTCATCTCGCCCTTCACAGCATCAAGTTCACCTGACGAAGTTTCAATGATGCCACATGCGCCTGCAGCGCATACAGCACTTGCTAATTGTGATCGGGCTATCCACCCCATAGGGGCCTGCACGATTGGGATACTTACACCAAGGTCGCGGCTTACACGGTTATCGAAAAGACTATGAGGGTATTCCACTTCTTATCTCCTAGTTTGGAGTGTGCTGTCCACACTTACATGTTCAAGGGATGAATGCATAGTAGGCATGCACAATAAGCTAGCTCAGAAGCTCGACTAATTTCTTACCGGCGCAAAAGGGGTATCACATTTAAGCCGCTAGGTTCTATTTCATGAAATATGATAGTCCTGTTGGCCCTCTAGAAATTAGGTTTTCAAACAAGGGCATTCGAAGGATATTGCTTCCCGGTCGGGAATACAATGAAGATGAAGCTTCGGCCTCTGACACCACCAATAAAATAGTTATCGAAACGATTAAAGAACTTGGCGAATATTTCAGCGGGCTTAGACAGCGCTTTGATCTTCCTCTGGACTTGAACGGAACTGAGTTTCAGATGGGGGTCTGGGAGTCTCTTGTCGCTATCGAATATGGAAGTACATGTACCTATGGTGAGATAGCAAAAAAAATTGGTCGACCGAAAGCGGCTAGAGCAGTTGGAGCAGCCAACGCAATTAACCCAATCCCAATTATTGTTCCTTGCCACCGAGTGATAGGAGCAGACGGGAATTTAACAGGATATGGGGGAGGCTCGGAACTCCTTCATGTTAAGGAATACTTGCTAAATCTAGAAAGGCCCAAGCGTAAATTCTAGAGAGACCTACAAATGGCTGTAGTTGAAAAGTTCTCTATTGCTTTATTTCGTCAAGCACGTTTAAGGCTTTCTCTACTTCCTCTTCAGTGTTGTAATGAACTAGGGACAGGCGAACTACACCATCTTCAGGATCAAGGCCGATAGCTTCGACGAGTCTATGGGCATAAAAATTTCCATGCCCGCAAGAAATTCCAGCATTAATTAATTTCGAGTAGATATCTCTACTTGGAATATCATATGAATGGAATGCAACTGTCGGGGCTCTATCGGAATGCTGCGAAGACGGTGAACCTACTAGGCGGAAGTCTGAACGAGAAGCAATGTACTCCACCAAAGGAGTCATGATTTTCTGTTCATGCTGGCCGAAAAGTTCAAAGACCTGACAGATTCGTTGTCGAATGGCCACTGCATCCGAGCTACTAAAATGGTGGTCAAATATGGCATCGTAATAATCGATGATGCCGGCACACGCTGCGATCGACGCATGATCTGGGCCGGCAGGTGTCAACCTAGCTGTAGGTTTATATGCATTAAAGAAATGACCTTGATTTGATACTTGCTCAAGAACTCGAGGAGACGTGTACATCAATCCGGCATGAGGTCCATATGTTTTATATGTGCTGTATAGATACACGTCACAATCTAGTTCTTTCACGTCTATTGCAGCATGAGGAGCGAAAGACACGCCATCGACAATTATCACCCCACCAAGAACATGGATTCGGTCAGCTAGGCTCCGGATCGGGTTGATGGTAGCTGCGAGATTTGAAGCATGCGTCACTGCAAGAAGTTTCGTTCTCTCAGTAATTAGTTCTTCTAAAGCAGAGATCTCTAGAAGTCCAGTAGCGGGGTCGACTTTCCACTCGCGAATCCTGATTCCAGTCATTTCAAGGCGCCGCCAAGCGCCGATATTCGCTTCGTGATCCTGGTTCGTCACAATAATTTCGTCACCGGTTTCCCACCCTGAGCGAAGAGCCTGAGCCAAGACGTAAGTGTTTTGAGAGGTAGATGGCCCAAAATGCACCTCTTCTTTTGCTGCGTTAAATGTCGCAGGAAGAAGATCTATTGCTCGGTCCATTGCCTCGCCAGCTATAACGGAAGGGTCGAAATCCCAATAAGGCTGGACTTTCGATCTAGTGAAAAAATCATTCAAGAGCGATATGACATGGTGTGGAACGTAGCTTCCACCCGCATTTTCAAGGTGGGCCCATCGGGCTGACTCACGGTCAGAAAAGACTGGGAATTGCTCGCGGACAAAATCTACATCAAGTGAAACCACAGTATGAATCTACCCGTTTGTTTCCAAGTTTTGTGACTAGTCGTGGAAGTAAGAAAAGGCGAGTAGTGTGCCCACATATGCTTGAAGATAAAACAACAGAGAACGAACATTGTTGCGCCCCTCAACGTGGCAAAGAAAAGAGTTCTCAAGTTCACCAGCAGCAAAAAACAGGAACCAGACATGAAGATATGATCCTGCTTGATGGCGGCGAGTTTCTTTTAGGAACAAATTATCAGTTTGGGCTCCCCCAAGATGGAGAGAAGCCTACAGTTCAGGCTCGTGTATCACCATTTGCTATTGATCGTTTTGTTGTTACTAACGGCCAATATGCGGCATTTGTCGAAGAGGCTGGTTACAGCACAGATGCTGAACAGATTGGCTGGTCATTTGTTTTTGCTGGGCTTCTTCCCGACGACTTTGAAGAGACACGAGGAGTGCAAGCAACACCATGGTGGCGCCAAGTGTATGGAGCCTGCTGGGATTTCCCAGAAGGACCTCAATCATCTATTGAGAAAAGAATGGATCATCCCGCCATTCATATTTCATGGAATGATGCAGTTGCTTATGCACACTGGGTTGGTGGACGTCTTCCAACAGAAGCTGAGTGGGAGTATGCCGCGCAAGGCGGTTTAGAAAACCCGATTTTTCCATGGGGAAATGAACTCGAGCCAGATGGACGGCACCTCATGAATGTGTGGCAAGGCTCATTTCCTGACAAGAATCTAGAAACCGATGGCTGGTATGGCACAGCGCCAGTTGGCTCATATCCACCAAACCAATATGGAATTGGAGAGATGACTGGAAACGTGTGGGAATGGTGTAGCGATTGGTTCTCAATAGATCAGCAACGAGGAGGAGGAGATCCTAAAGGGCCAGCATACGGCGAGTCAAAAGTTATTAAAGGGGGTTCCTACCTTTGCCATGACTCATATTGTAATCGATATAGAATCGCAGCCAGAAGTTCAACAACTATTAATAGCTCTATGGGGCACCTAGGTTTTAGAACCGTCCGCGATATTGAAAACTAGTTATCGACAGGGTCAAGAAAGTCAGCTGCTTCAATTTCTTCTCTAGTTACCCCAAGCAAGAAAAGGACGGCATCAAGATACGGAACCTGAAGACTAGTGTTAGCTGCATCACGAACTATAGGTTTAGCGTTGAATGCAATCCCAAGTCCAGCCTCACTGAGCATATCT
This sequence comes from Actinomycetota bacterium, assembly GCA_902529525.1. Classification (GTDB taxonomy): domain Bacteria; phylum Actinomycetota; class Acidimicrobiia; order Acidimicrobiales; family UBA8592; genus UBA8592. The sequence goes on along the minus strand of CABZWT010000035.1, from coordinate 7,399 downwards.
AAATCATTCGCGCCGTCACCAACAGCGACAGTTTGTTCTATCGGAACGTTCTCATGCTCGGCTATCTCATGCAGGAAGGCTGCCTTTGCTTGCCGATCAATTACGGGGCCCGTTAGCTCACCGGTAAGCCTTCCATTTACAATTTCAAGCTGATTAGCCCGAGAATGCTTTATCCCTAATTCCTTTTGAAGCCGTTCAGTGAAAATAGTAAATCCTCCACTGACGATAGCTGTGGTATATCCAAGCCTCCCGAGAGTGCGGCAGAAAGTTCGGGCGCCTGGGGTCAGCGTTAAGGAGTGCCATGCACGTTCTATCGCTAGTTCATCTAATCCAGCTAACAGAGAAACGCGTGCTCTAAGCGCCTCGGCAAATTCAATCTCCCCCTGCATGGCCTGCTTTGTTATGGAAGCGACCTCGTCTAAGCATCCTGCTTGCTCTGCTAAAAGGTCAATAACTTCGTTTTGGATCAGCGTAGAATCGACGTCAAGGACCACGAGGCGTTTTGCCCTTCGGCTTAAATTAAATGGCTGTATCGCAATGTCCATCCCAGGTCGAGTAGATGCAACTTCCATAAGTCTCCGCCGCATCGTTGTGATATCTCCTCCACTTACCGACAGTTCGTAACTCATTACTGGGTAACGAGACAAACGAACTATCCGATCAATATTTCCCTTAGCATCGGCTATCGCATCGGTCGCAGCACTCAGCTCTGACGGGGACAGCTCCTCGCCGATAAGGGTGATAGCGTAAGGCTGCCTGTACTGAGTTGGTGTGTCATCAACTTCTTCAATATCAATTTGTAGATTGCGCTTAAATCCAAAAAGGAGCAGGTCCTTCAGAGCGCTATCTCCTTCTTCGGTTTCAATAAGTACATCCAATGTCAAACGACGGCGGACTACTATTTGCTCTATATCCCTGATAGTGGCGTTCATCCCAGCAAGGACTTCAAAAAGTTCAGCGGAAATACCTAGCTGATCTGGGCCCGTTACTCGCACTAGGACAGTTCGCATGTTTTCCACCCTCTGACATTACCTAGAGAAGGCGGCTAGGCGAGGACAGAACGAAATATCTTTACGATTTGACCCGAAACACACTATTAATATGACAAAAAGATGAACTTCTAGGAAACAGCCTATTTTCTCAGTAGATTGTTCCCAACTACCGCCTTGATGGATATTGTCCATCAAAAAAAATACTGGCGGTATGGGAGGAAAATAAATGATCAAGAAGAGTAGAATTCTTCAACTTCTTGCTGTTCTGTTTGCTTTCACCCTCATCACTGCAGCTTGTGGTGATGATGATGACAGTGGTAGCAGCTCAGCAAGTGAAAGTAGCGAAAGCGCTGAATCAACAGAAGACGAGGTAACTCTCACCCAAGACGGTGATAGCCTCCTCGATACTGTAAAAGCACGTGGAACCCTTAACTGTGGTGTTTCCGGTGCCGCTGTAGCATTCTCAACCCTCGATCCATCAGGTGAGATGGTAGGGTTTGATGCTGACTTCTGCCGAGCAGTCGCCGCCGCAGTGTTGGGTGATGCAAGCGCAGTGAACTTTGTTTCACTTACAGCTGCTGAGCGTTTCACAGCCGTACAGTCAGGGGACATCGATGTTCTCATGCGTAACACAACATGGACCCAAAGTCGTGACACTGATGTTGGCATGGACTTCGGACCAACCACTTACTACGACGGACAGCAACTCATGGGTAAAGCCTCCGATGGCTTCACCGGTTCAAGTACCGTTGCTGACCTCGCAGATGCCACCATCTGTACCAACGCAGGAACCACTACCGAAAAGAACATTGGTGACGCAGCAGAAGCTGCAGGAATCAATATCAATCTTCAAACATACGAAGATTTCGATATCGTCACCGAGAACTTCATTTCAGGTGCTTGTGACGTTGTTACAACAGATGGATCTGCTCTCGTTGGCCGAAAGGCACAACAGCAGCCAGAAGGCGAAGAATGGGTAATTTTCCCAGGAGCTCCGATCTCGAAAGAGCCTCTCGGTCCTACCTACGGACAAAATGACAGTACATGGGCAGACGTCGTTAACTGGACTGTCTATGCGACCATCATTGCATCCGAAAAGGGAATTGACTCTGGAAATGCTGCAAGCGTTGTAGGAAACGAAGCGTTTGACGCAGAAGCACAGCGACTCATGGGCGGCGAAGGCGAACTTCAAACCCTTATGGGGCTCAATGCTGATGCATTCCAGCAAGTTATTGCTCAAGTTGGTAACTACGACGAGATTTATACTCGTAACCTGGGCCCAGTAGGTCTAACCCGTGCCGGATCATCCAATGCTGGATGGGAAGACGGTGGACTTATATACGCCCCACCCGCACGATAAGTAGCGGTTTGAGCAAATAGTTCAAACAAGAGTGAGGCTATTTCCTAGTCATACTCATTGTTAGAAATTTCGGATAACGAGCTGAGGGCTTAACCCCTCAGCTCGTTTCCGTATTATCATTACAGGGCCAGAGATATTCAGGGGGTTAACGTTGAGTGTGATGTCAGAGACGCCGCCTCAAAATTATCATCATCAGAAACCACCCTTCTATCGCGACGCGATCGTCGTCAAGTGGCTGTTCCAGCTCGGAGCATTAGCGCTAGTAGTCTTCTCCCTCTGGTTTCTAGCCAGTCAGGCCCGTGAAAACCTTGCCGCAAGAGATATCTCTACTGGGTTCGACTTTCTCAGTGTGGACCCAGGCATCAATCTCTCTGAGGGAATTGATACTAGGCCAGCTACAGGAGGGAGAGCCCTGTGGGTAGGTATGGTGAACACTATCCGCTTGGCTACGGCCGGTATTCTTGCTGCTACCATTCTTGGTCTGGTTGTAGGTCTTGCCCGACTTTCTAATAACTGGGTCGTTAACAAACTCGGTTCCGTATTTGTTGAGATACTTCGGAACATACCATTACTTGTTCAAATAATTTTGTACGGTGCCATTCTTGCCAACTTAGGAGATCTTTCCTACGACTCAGGCTGGGATAACTGGGTAATCTGGTCCAACAAGGGTCTGTCGATTCCGAGAGTTTTCATTGCTGACGGCTTCTACCAGTGGGCTGTTTTTATGCTCATAGGTTCCGTCGCTGCAAGATGGGCTTATAAAAGCAGGCAACGACAACATGACGAAACTGGTAGAGATACCTATCCGTGGCTTGCATCATTCGGAGTCTTAGGCGTATTTGCGGTAATTGGCTGGTTTATCCACCCGATCTTTGGATGGGTAGGTGGAATCTTTGGTGCGATAGAGGATGGGATTTCTAAAATTCCAGAGGAGGCACTCCAAGTAGTCCTTTCAATCTTTGCAGTATTTCTCGCTGGTAATTGGATTCGTAATTTCCTTAGATCTAGAAAAACCCCTGCCGGCTCAGCCCAGCTAACAGATGATGACAAATTTAGAGTAATCTTCTCTGGAGTTTCAGCAGGATTAGCGATTTTGGTTATCTACGTTGTCTGGCCCGGCCTATCAAGCTGGATGATTAACTCTGTAAGCGATCTATTTGGTGTGTTAGAAGACAAATTCGGGAATGGAAGATCCGGCGGCCCCTTCGGTGCGGACCGTCCGGAAGTAGTCAAAACCGGAAAGTTTGAGCAGTATGGCCCATCAGGGCTTACCATGTCGATAGGGTTTGCTGCAGTTTTCTTCGGTGTTGTTCTCTACACTGCAGCGTTTATAGCTGAAATTGTTCGAGGGGGAATCCTTGCGGTTCCTAAAGGGCAGATAGAGGCTGCGAACTCGCTAGGAATGAAACGGTCGGCAGCACTACGAACCGTAATACTCCCACAAGCCCTCAGGGTGATGATGCCGCCGCTAGGTAACCAGTACTTGAATCTGACGAAAAACACGTCACTCGCCATCGCTGTCGGTTTTAGTGACCTTGTCCAAGTTGGACAGACAGTAGGCAACCAGACAGGAAAGAACTTATCTGTCTTTGCAATTTGGATGCTGTTCTATTTGGCTTGCTCTCTAACTATTTCCGTAGTTGTGAACTTCTTCAATGTCCGACTAAGAATTGTGGAGCGATGAAATGAACGAGCCAACCACAATAAAAATAGAAGTCAGGCCTGAAGAACCAAGCAGGACTCCTCGCGAATGGATTCGTAAAAACCTCTTTTCCAATATCCCCAACACAATCCTGACATTGATATTCGGCGCCATTTCGATTTACGCTATTCGCGCTTTATTGGGGTTTATTCTTAGCGGTGAAAGGCGTTGGGGGGCAGTTGCAACCAATATGCGACTTCTGATGGCCCAAGGCTACCCAGCTGACCAATTTGTAAGAGTGTGGTTTACCCTAGGATGTTTGATGGCTCTCTCCGGCTTATCGTTAGCGGCATGGAGAGCTTCAGGACGGCTATCTGTCAAGAAGATTTCAATATGGACCATGAATCTGGGCGGAGGCTTAGCCATCTTTGCTATTCTTGCTCCGATTTCATGGGCATCAAGGCTGGGCTGGATAATCGCTGCAACGTTATTCGTCTTGATAGGTCTGAGTATGTGGTTTGGTCTCAGAGACTCGGAGAAGCGACTTTCCGGATCGGTGCCAACAGTCTGGTTTACATACGGGATTCTCGGTGTTCTGGTTCTCAGCCTTTGGACAGTCCCATACGGCCATTACGCATTTGTGGATGGAGAACTAATTGCTGAAACTGGCAGAACTGTGGCGATGAGCACAAAGCTACCTTTCACAGTAATGTGGCTTATTCTCGTAGGCTCCTACCTCATCGGTACCCAAGTACGTGACTGGATTCCGGTAGGTAAGGCAAAAGGAGTCCTAGTGGGCCTCTGGTTCCTTTCCCCATTTATCCTGAATTGGATTGTGCTTCGTGACCCTGATTTTGATTACGCCTACATCGCATCAACCGATATCCCCTTGGCATTAATGTTCGCGATCGGGGGAGGGTTGGTTCTATACCTTTTGTCCAAACCTGATCTCGGTGAGATAGGGCGTATTGTTGCTATAGGATTCCTCATTTTCGCCGTCTTTAACTGGGTAGCAGCCTTCTTCGGCTGGTACCCGATGCTACAAAAAGTACGAATTAGTTTCGTTCTCTTAGCATTAGCCGCCCTAGTTGCCCCCAACTTTGCCGCTGACAAAAAAACCCGACATAGGTTCGCGGCGAGCTGGATAGGATTAATAGCTGTATCTCACTGGCTAATCACAGCAATCAATTCTCCCTCAACTCTTAAATTACAAGGGCCGACTTACCTTGGGGGGTTCTCATTGACCCTCTTCGTTGCCGTCCTCACGCTTCTGCTGAGCTTTCCTCTGGGAGTGCTGCTCGCTTTAGGGCGAACCTCCTCCATGCCTATCGCCCGAGTACTAAGTACGGCTTACATCGAATCCATTCGAGGTGTCCCTCTTATAACTATTCTATTTTTCTTCTCAAACATTCTTCCTCTTTTCCTCCCCGAGGGAATGGAAATTGCTGAACTCGCAGCCATAGTGACCGGGTATACCCTCTTCAGCGCAGCATATTTAGCAGAAAATGTCCGTGGTGGGCTTCAGTCGGTAATGCGTGGCCAGTACGAAGCGGCTGACGCTATCGGGCTAACAACAAGCCAACGAACCGGATTTATTATTATCCCCCAAGCCCTTCGAGTATCGATTCCCCCACTAGTTGGTCAGGCGATCGGTGTCTTTAAAGAGACATCTTTGGTCGCTATCGTAGGGGCTTTCGACCTTCTCCGAATAGCAGCATACGTCGTACCAGCCCAAACCGAATTCCTGGGAGTCAAGAGAGAAGGCCTCCTTCTCATATCCGTCATTTACTTCATAGTTGCTTTCTCAATGTCAAAATACAGTCAGAAGTTAGAAGAACGAGTTGGTTTAGGTGAAAGATGAACGACGGAAGAAGTAAGGTATTAACACCCGCAGTGGAGAGAGGTAGTGCACTATGAGCGCGGAAGCAGCCCATAAAACCCGATCAGACATGATTGTTTGTGAAAACGTAGACAAATGGTTTGGCGACTTTCAGGCCCTAAAGGGCGTGACAGCAACGATTGCAGAACAAGAAGTAGTTGTTGTCCTAGGTCCTTCCGGATCCGGTAAATCCACATGGATTCGATGCATTAATCGTCTAGAAGCTCACCAGAAAGGGACAATAGTTGTTGATGGTGTAGAGCTAACAAATGATTTGCGCAACATCGAGAAAATACGATCTGAGGTTGGCATGGTTTTCCAACAATTCAACCTATTTCCCCACCTCACTGTTTTGGATAATGTAACTTTGGCACCGAAATGGGTACGGAAAATGCCAAAAGCTGAAGCTGACAATAAAGCCAAAGAGCTGCTTGAAATGGTAGGTATTCCAGAGCAGGCCGCAAAATACCCTGGCCAATTATCAGGAGGGCAGCAACAACGAGTAGCGATCGCTCGAGCTCTGGCTATGGAACCACGAATAATGCTTTTTGACGAGCCAACTTCAGCCCTCGATCCTGAAATGATTAAAGAGGTCTTAGACGTAATGCGTGACCTAGCCCTTGGCGGGATGACAATGATGGTTGTCACCCATGAAATGGGATTCGCTAAAGAAGTGGCCGACAGGGTTATCTTTATGGAATCTGGTGAGATAGTTGAAGAGGGAACACCTGAACACTTCTTTACTAATCCTACTGAAGACCGAACCAAGCTGTTTTTGAGCCAGATCCTATAGCGCTGCTTCCTTCCATTTCCATGAGGACGGCATTCGCCTCTAGCTGCTACACTGCAAATTGAAAATTAAATATTATTTGTCACGGTTCCGAAGTCCGGTTTAATCCCGGCACTGTCCCGCAACGGTAAATTCGCAAAACTTGCGAACAAGTCCGGTCGAGTCCGCGGCAAAACGAACATTCTCGAGGTAAGGCAAGTTCGTTGCTGGGTACCCAGTCGATTAGTCGCTCGGGGGAGGGTATCCAATGAAAATATTCAAGAAACTAATCACACTAGCTATAGTTGCATTTCTCATTTCGACAGCTGCTAGTTGTTCAAGCTCTGAGACGCAAATAAATGCAAGTGGCGTGAAAGCCGATACGCCAGTTAGTAGCCAGATGGAGGAACCTGTTGAAGCAGAAGAGCCTGTTGAAGCAGAAGAGCCTGTTGAAGCGGAAGAACCCGAAGCGGAAGCGTTCCCGATTACGCTTCAGACTGCGATGGGTGAACTTACATTAGAGGCACAGCCGGTGAAAATACTGTCTTTGTCTCCTACTGCAACAGAGATCCTTTTTGCCATAGGGGCTGGAGAGCAGGTCTTCGCTGTAGATGATCAATCAAACTACCCGCCTGAAGCTCCAGTTTCAGATATCTCGGGCTGGTCACCAAATTTGGAAGCAATTCTTGCAATGGAGCCTGATCTAGTTGTCCATTCCTACCTTCCTGAAGATATAGAGCAGGGGCTAGCAAACGTG
>CABZWT010000034.1:0-12812 GCA_902529525.1 Actinomycetota bacterium | reverse complement strand
ACGTTTCTACTTAGAAACTCGAGGTATTCCATCCGAAATCGTTGACAAGCTAATTGTCAGCGGTTTTATAAATGAAGTTGTTCAGAAACTTCCGATTACGGAAGTAAATGAATGGATTCTGAATCTCCTCTCAGACAAACAAAATCTGGGGAATCTATGATGGCTGTCCGAAATAGTAATGAGACGCCGACTCGTAAGGTTCAATTACTTGATGTAGAGGAGATCCCAGAAGGAAAAGCAAAAAGAGTTGAAATCGAAGGATCACGTATTGCAGTGACTCGTATCAATGGAGAAATTTATGCGGTAGGAGATATGTGTACACATGCAAACTATGCATTGTCTGAAGGGCCTGTAGACACAGAAGAACTAACTATTGAGTGTTGGAAACATGGAGCTCAATTCTGTCTTAAAACTGGAGAAGCTATTTCACTTCCGGCAACAAGGCCGATCATGGCCTACCAGTTAGAGACTATTCAGACATCAGTATTTATTCACCTCCCAGAGAAAGGTTCAGCGTGAGCGAACTACACATTGAAAACCTTCACGCACGAACGGAAGAAACTGAAATTCTTCAAGGTGTGAACCTTACGATCCGTTCAGGCGAAGTTCATGCATTAATGGGACCTAACGGTTCGGGCAAGTCAACTCTCGCTCATATCCTGATGGGTCGATCCGGATATGAAGTCACTAAGGGATCTATATCGCTAGATGGGCATGACTTGACGAAATTAGGAACTTCAGAACGCGCCCAACTAGGTCTCTTTCTCGCTATGCAATACCCACTAGAAATTGAAGGGGTAACACTTCAAGATGTGATGAACGAGTCAACTCTTGCCCCAGAGGGCTTTCAAGAATCCATAGAAGAGGAATCTCGAAACCTTGGACTTGAAGAGAATGATCTATCACGGGGAATCAACCTTGACATGTCAGGAGGGGAAAAGAAGCGCATGGAAACTCTTCAACTCATCTCGCTTCGCTCTCGTATAGCGATTCTTGATGAATTGGACTCAGGGCTTGATATCGACGGCTTACGTATTGTAAGTAGCCGCATCGAGAGGGCAACGAAAGAAGATGATCTTGGAGTTCTAGTTATCACTCATTACAGTCGACTGCTTGAAGAATTGAAACCTGACTATGTTCATGTATTTGTTGACGGAAAAATTGTTGCTTCAGGAGATTCATCATTAGCAGACGAGTTAGAAAGAGATGGGTATGAAAAATGGACACCATCGACAGAAACCTCAGTAACTCTCGGGGGGCTCAGTTAGATGTCGCAAGTGGACAGAAAAAAAGTCATCACTGATGAAGGCATCAAATCTATGTCTAGGCGCATATCCAAATGGGAAGCCACACAGGATGGGCTTAAGAAGACTTTCGAATTCGTTAACTTCGAAGAAGCGTTCAACTTTATGACTAAAGTTGCAGCGATTGCAGAAGAACTCGATCACCACCCTGACTGGTCGAATAGCTGGAACAAGGTAAATATCGCCGTTGTCAACCATCAAGCTGGTGGCGTTACCGAAATAGACTTTGTACTATGTGAGAAGATTGACGAATTATTTGGAGCATAATGGGCGAGAACGATACGAAAGTTGCACTTGTCACTGGTGCCGCATCCGGCATAGGCGCTTCGCTGGTTAGAAAACTGCGATTAGCGAACATCGAAGTCCTAGGTGTTGATCTAGATTCATCCGGGCTCGAATCAATTCGAGTTGAAACTGACTGCTCAATCTTCGCAACTGATATCTCTAAAAACGCTAACAATATTGAAGTAGCGAATCAGGCTGTTAATCAATTCGGCAGACTTGACTATGCATTCCTTAACGCAGGCATTCTCGGAAGAAAAATAGAAGAACAAATAAACCCCTACACTTCTTCTGACCTTGATCCAGAACATTACACAACAGTCCGTGCCGTAAATTTTGATTCTGTAGTCTTCGGGACCCTTGCTGTCGCCCCAGTAATACAAGCGAGTGGAGGGGGATCTATTATCGCTACAGCTTCCATAGCCGGAATAGTGGCATGGAACAGGGACCCCTTCTACACCGCAACGAAACACGCTGTCGTGGGATGGGTTCGTGGAGTTGCACCTGGCCTTCTCAATCAGGGCATATCAATAAATGCAATATGCCCCGGTGGAGTTGCAACCCCGCTCGTAGGTGTTGACCGACTCGCATCGGCAGACTCCAATCTTCTAGATCCGGAACAAGTTAGTCAAGCTATGTATGAGACTGCAATAGGGGACGAAACCGGCCAAGCGTACACAGTCAAAGCTGGTGACTCACCTATTCGCCAGAAGTTTACATTCACCTCCATAGAAGGATTCCCTTCATGATCATCACGATAAGTAAGCAATGAAATTCGCAAGAGAGACAGCCATCGTCGGCATAGGAGCGACTGAATTTTCCAAAAATTCCGGCCGGACACCAATGCAGTTAGCTACAGAATGCAGCTTGCTGGCATGCCAAGACGCTGGTCTAGATCCATCGCAGATCAATGGAATTTCTGTTTTTAGTGCAGAGAAAAATACTGAAATCGAAGTTGCAAGAAATCTTGGTATTCCTGAACTCACGTTTTTCTCAATGATTCACCATGGAGGAGGTGCACCGGGAGGAGTCATTCAACAGGCTGCAATGGCTGTTCACTCCGGCGTTGCAGACTACGTCCTTGTTTACCGTGCATTTAATGAAAGGTCGTGGCATCGCTTCGGTGGAGGAGTGCAAGGAAGGCATCAGAGTCCAGAAGCCTTTGATGTCAGCTTCAGTTGGAGTTCTCCATTCGGTTTACTTACCCCTGCCTCGTGGGTAGCGATGTATGCCAGAAGATACATGCATCAATACGGGGCCACCAGTGAAGATTTTGGAACAATTGCTGTAACCGATAGGAAACATGCTGCGAACAATCCAGCTGCCTTTTTCTACCAGAAACCCATAACCATCGAAGACCACCAAAACAGCCGCTTTATCGTAGAACCTCTGCACCTACTTGATTGCTGCCAGGAAAGTGATGGCGGCCAAGCCCTTATAGTGACCACTCTTGAAAAAGCTAAGGACCTCAAGGAGAAGCCCGCGGTCATCGCAGCTGCAGCGCAAGGAGTGTCAAAAGATCAACACATGATGAAGTCATACTACCGCGAAGACATAGCTGGGATACCGGAAATGGGAGTAGTAGCCCGTCAACTATGGGAATCAACAGGGCTAGGTCCACAAAACATACAGACAGCAGTTATTTATGACCATTTTACACCTCTGGCACTTCCCCAATTTGAAGAATTCGGCTTTTGCGAGCGGGGAGAAGCAAAGGACTTTATAAAAGATGGAAATATCGAACTTGGTGGCGGGCTACCGATTAATACAAACGGGGGTCAGCTGGGAGAAGCATACATTCACGGGATGAACGGTGTCGCAGAAGCTGTCAGGCAGATCAGAGGGTCCTCAGTCAATCAGGTGCCCGAAGTTGAGAATGTTCTCGTGACGGCGGGAACAGCCGTACCAACTAGTGGCCTCATACTCACACAACCCGAGTAAACATCAGATTTGGAGACTTTGTCGCCTCCGGCTATACAAAACAAATGGATGACCCACTAGCGAACCCAGCAACAACCCACACTGTCGAATCGAATCGAAGCGCCGGAGCGCTCATTAATTTTGATGATGTTAGTGATTTTGAGCGCGCACAACGAGGCCTTATCGCTACTCATGAAACAGGGCGCATTGAACTTGATGGAAGAGCTGTCTGGGATACAGCGTCTCATGACTTCCTTAGAGAAGGAAAACCAGCACCTGAAACAGTTCACCCTGGATTATGGAGACAAGGAAAACTCAATGCTATACACGGACTTTTTGAAGTGGCAGAGGGAGTCTGGCAAGCACGAGGTTACGACATATCAAACATCACCTTTCTCGAGACACCGAACGGCTGGTTAATTATCGACCCACTCACGACCAGCTCCACGGCAGAAGCATGTCTTAACCTTGCTAATGAAACATTAGGGAAACGACCTGTCCATTCAATTATCTACACACACAGTCACCTTGACCACTTTGGAGGCATTCTCGGAGTCACATCCCAAGAAGAAGTTGACGCAGGAAATGTAAGAATCATCGCCCCAGATGGTTTCCTTGAAGAAGTAGTCCGAGAGAATATTATCGCTGGCCCTATGATGGCCCGCCGAGCCCATTACCAATTCGGCCCACTGCTACCAACAGGACCAACCGGCCAAGTTGACATCGGTCTTGGACAATCACTTCCACTTGGCGCCTCATATCTCATACCTCCGACTGAAACAGTTTATGAAACCGGAACAGAGATAGATATAGATGGGTTGAAGGTGGTTTTTCAGAACACGCCGGACGCAGAAGCTCCTTCAGAAATGAATTTTTTCTTCCCAGATAAAAGATTGCTGTGCATGGCTGAGAACTGTACTCATACTATGCATAATCTCTATCCGATCCGAGGGGCCCAGACCCGAGACGCATTGGCGTGGAGTAAATACATTCACGAAGCGCTACTTCTGTGGGGAGAGCAGACTGAAACAATGTTTGCAACTCACCATTGGCCACGATTCGGCAATCAAGAAGTGCGGGAGTTCCTGTGTCTACAAAGGGATGTCTACAGGTGGCAACATGACCAGACTATGCGACTCGCAAACATGGGATATGTACCTACAGAGATAGCTGAGATTCTCAAACTTCCTGAAGAATACCTAAAAGAGTCCCATGTTCAAGGGTATTACGGGACAGTTTCACATAACACGAAGGCCGTTTACACCAAATACTTAGGATGGTATGACGGTAACCCGTCAAACCTCAATCCGCTGCCGCCAGTTGAAGCTGGGCAAAAGTATGTTGAATATATGGGTGGAACCGAAGAACTCATTGGTAAAGCTACTAAAGCATTTGAAGAAGGTGACTATAGGTGGGTTGTTCAAGTTATGAACCATGCCGTCTTTGCCGACCCGACCAACACTAAAGTACGAAACCTTCAAGCCGATGCTTTTGAGCAATTGGGATATCAATCTGAATCAGGTACCTGGAGAAACGCTTACCTCACAGCAGCGCGAGAACTCCGATATGGGTCGCTTCGAATACCCGCGTCAATGGGAAGGCAAATCGCTCATGCCATCACAATTGATCAACTCTTTGACATGATTGGTGTTCGGTTCAACCCTGAAAAATTTGATCATGGGCCAACTCGTATCAACTGGCATTTCACAGATATAGAAGAAGACCATGTTCTAGGTATTGAAAGATCCACGGTCCACCACGACCCTAACACCAGTGACAGCGAAGCGAATGCAGAGATCACCACGACAAGAAAGGTCATTGCTCTGATACTCGGCGATCAGATAGCCTTAGAAGAGGTAATTGAATCCGGCGATCTCGTCATTCATAGCGGTGAGGCTGTTATCCAGACCTTTTTGAGTTCGCTTGAATCGTTTATAACTGCACCACTTATAGAGCCTAAATAACTATCGAAGGCCAAGTAGCAGTTATCCTCTACTGAGAATCGTCTATATTCTGGATTTCATTAATGGATTGGGTCAAAGTGTTCCACGCAAGGGTCGCGCACTTTATTCTGACTGGATATTTAACTACTCCCTGAAGCGCTTCAAGGTCACCAAGATCAATGCTTGATGACGTGCCATCAGTTTCTTTTCCCGATAGTTCACTTTCATAGATGTCCATCATCTCTTTGAAAGCATGAATTATTTCCTCAGCTTCGCTGACACTTTTCCCCTTTATGATCTCAGTCATCATTGATGCTGATGCTTGGCTGATTGAACAACCCTGACCACCAATCTTTATCTCCTCAATTTTCTTATTAATTAACGAAACGAAAACAATGACTTCATCGCCACAAAGAGGATTGAACCCTTCACAACGATGCGCAGGCGGTTCAAGTTCCCCTTGGTTTCTTGGGGAGCGGTAATGATCAAGGATTATTTCCTTATATAGATCATCGAGTGAAGCCATAAATACAGTTTAATTAGGGGATAAACAGATCACGTACTTTATGCAGCCCGGAAACCAAAGCGTCGATATCAGAACGGTCGTTATAAAGGTACATAGACACGCGAGATGTAGCTCCAACATTGAGGACTTGCATTAACGGTTTTGCGCAATGATGGCCAGCTCGTATGCAGATGTTGTCTTCATCTAATACTTGCGAAATGTCATGAGGGTGGGCCCCATCGAAGGTAAAAGAGATAACCCCACCACGTTCTAAAGAGTTTTTAGGCCCAAAGATTGACATGGTTTCTCCGAATTCTGAAACTAAACACTGAAGAGCGTAATCGGTTAAATCAATTTCATGATTTCTGATTTCGTCCATGCCGATATCAGATAAATAATCGATAGCTGCACCTAATCCTGCGGCCTCAGCAACCATGGGGGTACCAGCTTCAAACTTCCAAGGTAATTCGTTGGTTGAGAAGCCTTCTTTTGTAACATTTAAAATCATCTCCCCACCACCAAGAAAAGGTGGCATGGATTCAAGCAAGCTTTCCTTGCCCCATAGGACCCCTATGCCCATTGGGCCAAGTAATTTATGACCGGTAAAGGTTAGAAAATCAATTCCCATATCTTGAACATCTGTCTTGGTGTGAGGGGTGTATTGGCTGGCATCAGCATGGACTGTTAAACCCATCTCTTGCGCTCTACTAGTTAGCTCCTTCACAGGAGTGAAAGTTCCGAGAACATTAGACATTGCAGCAAAGCTAAGAAGTTTCGCTCCACGAATCAACTGATCAAAATCTGAAAGATCAAGGTGTCCATTATCATCGATTTTTATCCATCTGATTTCAAAATTCTTTTCAGATGCGAGCATTTGCCACGGAACAATATTTGCATGATGCTCTAGCTCTGTTAGGACAATTGCGTCGCCATCAGTGAGGTGTTCTCGACCCCAAGTATTAGATATAAGGTTCATGGCTTCTGTCGCATTCTTTGTGAATACAACCTCTTGCCTTGAATTAGCGTTAATAAAGGACGTTACCTTATCTCGAGAGCCTTCGAGAATAGCAGTCGCTTCATTTGCGAGTTGATACGAGCCTCTATGGACGTTTGCATTAAATTGTCGGTAGTAGTCTTCCATTGCGTCCATCACAGACACTGGCTTTTGAGAGGTATTTGCAGAGTCAAGATAGATAAGTGGCTTTCCATTGATATGCCTTTGAAGCACGGGGAAGTCCTTCTTTATTTCTGTCACGTCAATGGTCATAACCACTCCTCGTAACCTTCAGCATCGAGTTGCTCAACCAGCTCAAAACCGCCGCTCTTGACAATTCTACCTTCGATGAGAACATGTACATGGTGGGGTTGTAAGTGATCCAAAAGTCGTTGATAGTGCGTTATCGTTAGAACAGAAATTTTCGGGTTGTCGTCCATGATTTCTTTGATTCCGGTGGCAACAATTTGAAGAGCATCGATATCAAGCCCAGAATCAGTTTCGTCGAGGACGGCAAATTCAGGTTCAAGTAAAGCCATTTGCAGGATTTCATTTCGCTTTTTCTCTCCTCCAGAAAATCCCTCGTTTAGGTACCGGTCAGCAAACTCAGGGTCAATATCCAATCGTTTCATCCAAGCAAGCATTTGTTTTCGCAGGTTAAGGATAGATATTTCCTTTCCAGTTCTGGCTTCAACTGTTTGTCTTAGAAAGTTGAGGACGCTTACACCTGGAAACTCTTGTGGGTATTGGAACGCAAGGAACATTCCCGCCTTTCCTCGATTGTCGGCGCTCCACTCGGTAACATTTTCACCCTTAAATAAAATCTCCCCTGATTCTACTATGTACTCGGGTGACCCCAATAAGGCCGAAGCTAGAGTAGATTTTCCGCAGCCGTTGGGACCCATCAAAGCATGGATCTCTCCTTCAGCAATCGAGAGATTCACTCCATTTAGTATCCCGCTTCCATCCTCCGCTTTAACATGAAGATCTTGGATTTCGATTAACGATTTGGTCATCACTGAAGTGTATCCCTTTGGCTAATTAACCCTATTCGGAAACGGCTAATTATCTTGTTACCAGCCTCTATCAACCCATTCATCAAGATGGGGTCGCTCTGCGCCAATAGTGGTTTCATCTCCGTGGCCCGGCAGGACAAGAGTGTCAGCGCTCAGTGTGAATAAACGGCGATCAATAGACTCAATTATCTTTGTGAAGTCGCCTCCTTCAAATTGCGTAGCTCCTGGACCGCCTGGAAATAAAGTGTCGCCTGAAAAGACGATTGGACGATCTTGTATACGGAAACATATCGAGCCAGGGGTGTGGCCGGGGGTCAAGATAGTGTGGAGCCTGAGTCGTCCTACTTCGATAACTGATTCGTCCTCTAAAATTTCATCGTAGCTATCTAGCATGTGTGCGTCTTCTTGAGTGACAAAAACTGAATATCCAGCATCCCGTACATGGGGAACAGCCTGGATATGGTCCCAATGCCCGTGTGTTTCAAGGACTTGTTTAACTCCTAGGTTCTTACAAAGGTCCAACAGTCGTTCGTGTTCATTAGCAGCATCGATTAAAGCCCCTTCGCCTGTTTCGGTGCACCGTAAGACAAAAACATTATTATCCATAGGGCCAACTACGACTTTGTGAATTTCTAATCCTGAATCCTCAAAGAATAATGTACTCATAGTCTTTATCCTACAAGTCACTCCAGCTAGAGTGCTGCCTTTTTAACTCTGAACGACTAACGTTTATCTTGAGATGTGGGTGTATATATCTATAGCGTCGGTAACAGTCATTACTTTGGCATGGTTTTTTGTTGTGATGGTGTCTGCAAGACTTCGACAAACCCCTGCTCAAACTGTGCTCGATATTGAAGAAGCTGTTGAATTCATAGCTGATAATCTTCCCAAAGAAGTCTCAATGCGCGTGACACATGATGAAGTTAGACTCCTGCTGAGATGGCAAATAACATATTTTCGCAAGCGCGGGGTAGCAAGTTACGGCGGTATAGATGCCGAAGCTGAAGCGGCTGCATCGCGAAATAAGACAGTCATCGCACATGAAGATGACCTCCTCGACGAACTCATTAGGAGATCCCAAAAATCTGCTCTAGGACTAGAGGTAGTGGATATTGTCTGTGTTGTTGATTTAGGGATTCAATTCTTGAGAGATATTGGTGCTATTGGGAATCAAATTTCCGAAATAAATGATGGGTAAAGCACGCTGAACTAGAAACGAAAATTTGTTAATGAAACATCGGCGCGCATTCAAAACGGAAGCTAGGCTCATTTTCACCAACGAAAGGAGGTGGTCCAACTGAGTAGTAATATTTATGGGACCTTGGAGGTGGCCAGCTACTAAGTGGCCCCTGGACCAAGATGTAAATATCAACTGGTCACCCGCGAACAAGGCGGTCAGGTTCAGGTCCCACCTGATTTGGTTTGTTTTACCTAAACGCAGTTCGTGATCCAGGATTTAAATTTGGGGAGATGAGAATCTCCCCAAATTTGTCATTGAAAGCATTCGTCAATGTACTTTCTAGTATCTAAAATAGTTCTCGGAGGTTTCCTATGAAACGACCAGTAAGAGTAGAACATTTCCGTTGGTTAGGGGATAAACGCAACCAACGTGTCTACGACCTTGACGAGGCCATAGACGAATCAGTTATAGACGAACTAATAGCATCGGAGCAGTATTTAGTTTTTGGGCCGGATACTCTCGCTGAAGCCCGTAACCGCGGTTACCGGCAAAGGAATATATAGGCACAAGCATTGGCATATGTCCTCGACTCTAATGGGCTTTCGCTAACCGGGCACCTTGCTGCCCCTAGCCGTGTAGGAATATCGGGAACAGCAGGGCTAGTGATTTGCCACGGGTTCCCTTCAGGGGTGAGTCAAGGAGTAGATGACGATAGGTCATACTATGACTTTGCTGATCTCGTGGCGAAAGCACTTGGTTGGATTGTGCTCGCGTTCACGTATAGAGGTTGTGGCGGGTCAGAAGGAGAATTTTCAATGCAAGGGTGGCTCGATGACACAATTAACGCAGCAAAGGAATTAAAAAATAATCCACAAGTGAACTCAGTCTGGCTTGCGGGTTTCGGTACAGGTGGAGCTTTGGCAATCACTGCTGCAAGCCTAACTGAAGAAATTAGTGGAGTAGCCGCTATCTCCGCTCCTTCAGATTTCCGCGATTGGGCTCAGGATCCTGATCAATTATTACAGTACTCGCGAACTGTCGGGGCTATCTCTGATCCGAATTTTCCTCAAGACGAAGCTTCGTGGGCTGCAGAGATTGACTTGATTAGGCCAGTAGAAGCTGCCGGGGAAATAACCCAAAAGCCTCTGCTAGTTGTGCACGGAGCAAGCGACCAAGTCGTTCCTTCATTCGATGCGCGAGTTTTGGCTGATTCTCATGGTGATGCAGATTTGCGGATTATTGACGGAGGTACACATAGACTGCGATTTGACCCCAGAGCTTCTGCGATAATAATTGGATGGCTAGATCGAACGTACCGTTTGAGAACAAAAGATATGACTTCTGAACAGTTCTCGATATCAGAGGGAGAATCATGAGGTCACGAGTCTTCACTGATGGTTCATGTAGTGGGAATCCAGGACCAGGGGGGTGGGCATGGATTGTTCCCAATGGAAGTTTCGCTGCTGGTTATTCCCCCGATACTACGAACCAAAGAATGGAGTTAACTGCTGCTATCGAAGCTGTCACCACATTAAAAGGCCCCTTGGAGATCGTCAGTGACTCTACATACGTAGTCAACTGTTTTAGAGATAGTTGGTGGAAAGGATGGCTACAGCGCGACTGGAAAAATAGTCAACGAAAACCTGTAGCAAATAAGGACCTGTGGGAGCCTCTAATCGCGGAATATCAAAATAGGGATCTATTATTCACATGGGTTAAGGGCCACGGTGGAGATCAGTGGAATGACTATGCTGACCGCCTCGCTGTCGAAGCAGGCTATCTCCAGGCCGACAGGTCAGGGTCCCAGCCTCCAGATGAGATAATCTTGCCTTAAGCTTCCCATGCTGTAACATTTTGAGCTATTCGCTCAAACTGCACTACGGTAATGAAGGAAGCAAGTGAGGTGAAAATGCCATATCCGCAAGAAGTAATTGACCTGGGTGAAAAAGTAAAAAATTGGGGCCGATGGGGGGATGGTGATGAGCGCGGGACCGTGAATTATATTACGGATGAAGTTCTTCGAGAAGCAGTAAAGAGTATACGAAGTGGCAAGCGATTCTCTCTGGCTTTTCCATTGAAGCAGCAAGGTGGCTTGCAGCTCGGATCAATGCCTGGACGCGTAAATCCTTTACGAACAATGATTCAACTTAATACTCCAGTTATCGGTGACCCATCACTTTTTTGCACCAGTGATGATGTCGTTACTATGGGGCTTCAAGCCGCAACACATTGGGATGGATTATGTCATGCTAGCTGGAATGGAAAGATTTACGGAGGGCGTGATGCAACGACAATTACATATGACGGGGCATCTGTCTGCGGAATCGAAAAGATCGAAACCCTAACTAGCAGGGGTGTTCTCCTAGATATTGCCGAGCTATTAGAAGTGGAAGAACTACCTGGAGGGCACGCAATCACCTACGACGATTGTGTTAACGCAGAAGAGCGACAGGGCGTAAAAGTGCGCAGTGGGGATATTCTCTTGCTTCGGACGGGAATGATGGCGAAAGCGAGACAAGGCGATGTGGTTTCTTATGGAAGCGGAACACCGATTGAAGGGTCGCCCATGCCTGGCTTCCCTGGAGTTGGTCTAGGGGCCGTCGAGTTCTTCTATGAACGAGAAGTAGCCGCAGTTGCGACAGACACTATTACTTTTGAAGTAATGCCATGGGATCCCGCCGTTCCAGGGGCCATACTACCAATACATTGCATCAACCTTGTCATGATGGGGTTAACTCAGGGGCAGAACTTTGACCTAGAGGAACTTTCTGCTGACTGTAAGCATGACGGCCAATATGATTTTCTCCTCGAAGCTAGCCCTCAGCCTTTTGTAGGGGGAATTGGTTCACCAGTGAACCCTGTGGCTATTAAATAACATAGTGAATGGCTAGACCATTTCAGCATGGTCTGCCATTTCAAGCATTTCCCTATCACCAGAGGAATTTCCGTATGCCCATAGCTCAACACTTTCACTCTTAAGGAGTTTTTTTAAGCGTCTTGCTTTTTCAGGGCCTCGGATATTTACTCCTTCCATCGCCCCTGTTAAACGGCCATAAGAAGAAATCATTTCAACGGCTATAACGTGATCAAATCCTAAAGCTGAAGCCGCAGGTCTTGCGTAGCATCCCAAAGAGCCGGTGACTAGAACAAGCTGATGTCCTCTGTCCTTATGGGATTCGATATGTTTGAGAATTTCACTACGGTATAACTGCGGTAGCGTTGACGCATAGGCATCTCCGTCTGTTTCGAATTTCTCGGAGGAGTAATCGTAAAAAAGCTCGTTGAGGGTAGTCTCTTTCAAGATGTTCCGAAAGTTTCTATTCCCCGCACGTAACGAAGCCTTGCATGTCGCTTTCGTTAGTTTCGACAGACCGTACTTCCTGAGGAAGGGGAGAAGTGTGTCTCGTTTGGTTATCGTGCCATCAAAGTCAAACGCTGCCACGATTTGTTTGTTCATGGCTTGAGCATAAACCTTTCAAGATGCTCTAAGGTCTCGTTCATGCAAGGGATATGAGAAGAAGGGTATCCACATAGTTCGATCATCTTCGGCCAAATTGCCTCTGCCCAGTCAAAGGTTTCTGTCACTACTGTGCCATCGGGTCCATCAGAAAGTTGATACCTCCATCTGTGCTTTCCGAAGTGTGACCAGGCGATCAGGGTATCTTTTT
>CABZWT010000033.1:0-12897 GCA_902529525.1 Actinomycetota bacterium | reverse complement strand
GGGCTATCGCTAACCACCAGATTGCTATCAATCCAACTTTGGATTGATTCACCCCAAGTTTTATTGGCTGGGTCGCTGTCAGATGGCAAGACGGAAACAAGAAGTTGGGGTAGATAAAGAACTGAACTTGCAAAGATAATCGGGATCACACCTGATTGATTAACTTTCAAGGGAATATATGTGTTCTGCCCGCCGTACTGTTTCCTCCCAACGACTCGCTTTGCAAATTGGACAGGAATTCTTCTCTGTCCTTGTTCCACAAATACGATCCCTACAAGAAGTGCAGTGAACAGGACTATCACTCCGAGTAATCCACCCATTCCCGCATCTGTGCGGACTAATGCGCCTTGATTTGGTAATGATGAAACAACAGAAGCGAAGATGATCAATGACATCCCGTTTCCGATACCTTTTTGGCTGATGAGTTCTCCCATCCACATCAAGAGAGCAGTTCCTGCTGTAAGTGTTAGGACAACCAGAGCAACACGCGGAGCAGTAAAATTAGGTAGAAGGTCTAATTGCGTTCCGCTACTTGGGCCGCTACCGAATCCGCCTCCGCCATTATGGAATAGAAATGCGAAAGCAGTTGATTGTAGAAGGGCGATACCGATAGTCATATACCTAGTAGCTTGAGTAATCTTTCGCTGCCCCACTGCGCCCATTTGTTGCCATTGCTCAACACGGGGGATAACGACTCCAAGGATCTGCATGATAATTGAAGCAGTAATATAGGGCATTATCCCTAATGCGAAGATAGCGAACTGAGTTAAAGCACCACCTGAAAACAGACGTAAGAATGCTAATGCCCCTCCATTTTCATCAGTGGTTTCTTTTAGAAGCTGAATCGCGTCTATATCTATTCCGGGGGCGGGCACAAAGCAACCGAGCCGGTATATGAAGATCATGCCAAGAGTAAAAAGGACTTTATTTCTTAAGTCCTCTATTCGAAACATATTCAAGACATTGGCTGCCATAATTTTCCTTAACTTAAATTAGTCTCTAGCGGTTTGTTAATGCGTTCCCTTGTGCTGGAGGCCTTCTATCTCCCCAAGGTTTGGGTATCACAGTGATCGTTCCTCCAGCAGTTTGAATAGCTTCCTCAGCAGATTTCGAAAATGCATGAGCTGAGACTTCCAACTTTGAATTTACCTCACCACGGCCGAGAATTTTTAGCAAAGACTTTTTCCGGAGAAGGCCTTTTTCTCTAAGTAGTTCAGGCGTTATCTCTGCCTCTCCGAGAGCGTCAAGAGTGTCTATGTTGATAGCTTGATACTCGACCCTAAAAGGATTGTTGAATCCTCGAAGTTTGGGAAGGCGAAGGTGTAATGGATTCTGCCCGCCTTCAAATCCAACTGGGACCGTACCTCTTGCTCGTTGCCCTTTGGTTCCTCGGCCTGCAGTTTTTCCACCTTTTCCACCAATTCCGCGCGCAACTCTTTTGGGAGGACGATTAGCCCCGGGTTGAGGTTGTAAATCATGTATTTTCATCTGTGTTTTCTCCCTTATCCCTCTGTACTACTCGGCTACTTCTTGAAATTCAACGAGGTGTGAGACTTTAGCAAGCATGCCTCGAATCTCGGGTTTGTCTGGTAAGACGTGAGATTTACCTATTCGTCCTAATCCAAGTGCACGTAATGTGCCTCGCTGTTTCGGTTTTGTACCTATAGAAGACCGTATTTGAGTAACTTTTAATCCCATAATTAACCCTTATTTAATGACCTAACGGTACGCTCGGATTCCTTATATGCGTTAAGCATTCCTGTTGGCACAAATTCTTCAGGGTCTAAGCCGCGAAGAGATCCGACCTGATCAGGTCGTTGAAGATTTGCGAGGCCATCAATAGTCGCGCGCGCGACATTGATGTGATTCGGAGACCCTAGTGACTTACATAACACATCTTTAATTCCTGCTTCTTCTAGGATCACGCGTGCTGCACCTCCAGCTATAACTCCAGTACCAGGAGCGGCAGGTTTTAGCATGACGCGACCAGCCCCTTGTTCTCCTATTACAGGATGAGTTACCGTCGACCCTGCCATGGGAACTTGGAATAAGTTGCGCTTTGCCTCCTCTGTTCCCTTTTGTATTGCAAGAGGAACTTCTTTAGCTTTTCCATAGCCCAAACCGACACGACCAGCACCATCACCTATTACAACTAGTGCTGTAAAGGAAAAACGCCGACCTCCCTTTACTACTTTGGCTACTCGGTTTATATGAATAACTCTGGAGTCTCTAAGTTCTCCTGGGGCTTTTTCTTCTTGTTCTTCCATTAGAATTCTAATCCTGCTTCTCGGGCTGCATTTGCTACTGCAGCTATACGTCCATGATATTTCAGTCCGCCTCGATCGAAAACAATCGAGTTAATTCCAGCAGCTTTTGCTCGCTGTCCTAACAACTGGCCTATCTTTTCAGCTGCTTCGATTCCTTTTACTCCACTACTTCGAACCTCTTCTTCAAGGCTTGAAGCTGCAACCAATGTGTGTCCTTTATCATCATCAATAATTTGCGCGTAAATATTGCGATTTGACCGGAACACGGCAAGCCTAGGACGATCACCGGAACCACGAATTTTCCGGCGCAGTCTGTTATGGCGGCGTATACGACCGTCTCTTTTTTGCTTTGCTGAATTAATCATAAATGAAACCTACTTCACTGCCTTTCCAGCTTTACGAATAATATGCTCGCCGGCATAGCGGATACCTTTTCCTTTATAGGGCTCAGGTTTTTTCAATGCTCGGATATCTGCAGCGACTTGACCAACCATTTGTTTATCGATTCCGGAGATATTCAATTCAGTTGGAGAAGGAACATCAAATTCAATTCCTTCAGGCGCTGAAACGTTCACAGGATGACTGAACCCAAGCTGGAACTCAAGATTCGTTTTTCCTTTAGCCTGCACTCGGTAACCAACTCCAACTAATTCCAGTTGTTTGGAGTAACCTTCAGTGACTCCGATAATCATATTATTTATGAGTGACCTCATTAGACCGTGTAGCGCTTTTGACTGTCGTTCATCATTCTCACGGTGAACGACCAAACTTTCATCTTCTTGTGTAAGGGAAATCCCTTCAGTAAGAACTAGATTTAAGCTTCCTTTAGGGCCTTTAACTTCAATATTTGCTCCATCAATAGCTATGTCAACACTCGTTGGTATTGATATTGGAGTTTTTCCTATACGTGACATCTCATATTCCCCTTCACCAGACGTAGCAAAGTATTTCGCCACCCATATGGCGCTTTCTTGCTTCGCGATCGCTCATTAGGCCTTGACTGGTTGAGACAACAGCAACTCCCAAACCACCCAGAACTCTTGGAATATCATTTGATTTCGAATATACCCTTAAGCCAGGTTTTGAGACTCGCTTAATTCCTGAGATCACTCGTGAACGGGTAGGAGAATACTTCATCTCAATTTTGAGCGTTTTTCCTGGCTCATCTTCATTTTCGGAAACCATATAATTCTGAATGTAACCTTCCTTCTGAAGAAGGTCAGCAAGAGACTCTTTTAGTCGCGAGGAAGGCATATCCACATCATCGTGCATGGCAGTGTTTGCGTTACGGATTCGTGTCAGCATATCTGCTACTGGATCAGTCATTGTCATATTCAATTACCCCCTACCAGCTGGCCTTTGTAACACCTGGAAGGTCTCCTGCATGCGCCAACTCTCGGAGGCACACTCGGCACAATCCAAATTTCCGATACACAGAGCGAGGTCTCCCGCAACGCCTACACCTGGTATAGGCTCGTACCTTATATTTTGGGGTCTTACGTTGTTTATTAACTAAAGCTTTCTTTGCCATATTGCTAATTTCCTTCGGTTCGGAATGGAAACGAGAACGAATCTAATAAAGCTCGCCCTTCCTGATCATTGTTTGCTGTAGTGACAATGGTTATGTCCATGCCACGGGTTGAGTCGATTTTGTCATATTCGATTTCTGGAAATATCAATTGCTCGGTCACTCCAAATGTGTAGTTCCCATTCCCGTCAAAAGACTTTAAGGAAAGGCCACGGAAATCTCTCACACGAGGTATCGCTAGGTTGATTAACCGATCAAGGAATTCGTACATACGGTCCCCTCGTAGAGTCACTTTCGCTCCAATTGCATTCCCCTCACGGAGTTTGAAACCAGCAATTGATTTCTTCGCTCTGGTAACCATAGGCCTCTGTCCAGTGATGACAGCTAGGTCATCAATAGCTCCTTCAAGCGCAGCCGAACGTGTTACCGCTTCTCCAACTCCCATATTGACGACAATTTTAGAGACTTTGGGAACTTCCATAATATTGGATTTTCCTAAGCTGTCCTGAAGCATCTGTCGGATTTCAGTTTGGTATCTTTCCTTCAATCGAGGTTTTTGAATAGTCGCCATTAGAGATCAGCCCCTGTCCGACGGCAAATTCTTACCTTTGATCCGTCATTAGCAGTCCGATACCCAACTCGAGTAGGCTTACCATCTTGTGGGCTAATCACAGCTACATTGGAAACGCTAATTGGCATTTCTTTATCAATAATCCCACCTTGCATTGTTTCTCTAGTGGGTCTCTGATGTTTTTTAGAAATATTGACACCATCAACGATAACCCTGCCATCCTTCGGGGACACGAAAGAAACTTCTCCTTCTTTTCCTCTATCTTTACCCGAAAGGACTACGACTCTATCGCCTTTTCTAATCTTCATATCACAACACCTCCGGCGCCAAAGAAACGATTCGCATAAATTGTTTCTCTCGCAACTCGCGCCCTACCGGACCAAAAATACGAGTACCTCTAGGTTGTCTGGCTTCGTTGATCAGAACAGCTGCATTTTCATCAAATCGAATATAGGAACCATCTGGTCGTCGGCATTCTTTCTTAGTTCGAACAATCACACACTTAACGACGTCACCTTTTTTAACTTGAGCGCCAGGAATAGCATCTTTGACCGTTGCTACAAATACATCCCCAATGCTTGCGTATCGTCTTTTAGAGCCTCCAAGCACTTTGATACAAAGTACTTCTTTAGCGCCTGAGTTATCGGCGATTTTCAAACGTGATTCTTGCTGAATCATCTTGCACGCTCCAATATCTCTACTAGGCGCCAGCGCTTTTTCTTTGATAATGGTCTAGTTTCCTGGATTCGAACGCGATCTCCCACATTCAGATCATTTTCGGCATCATGGACGAAAAGCTTTGTTGTCCTTTGAACAGTTTTGTTATACCTACGATGACGAACGCGGTCAACAATCGCAACAACAGCAGTCTTATCCATGCCATTTGAGACAACAAGGCCTTCACGAACTTTACGCCGATTTGGTCGTTGGATGATTTCTTCAGTCATCGCTTTCCTCCAACTCTTCTGCTGCTGCTATCTCTCTGTCACGAAGCTCTGTCATTGCTCTAGCAACATTCTTTTTAACTTCTTTTATCCTGCTGTAGTTATCCAATTGCCCAGTGACTAATTGGAATCGCAGGTTAAATAACTCTTCTTTGGAGTCATTTAAGGCGACAATTAAGTCGTTATCGCTAAGTTCCTTAAGTGCTTTCCCTCTGGCCATTAGAAACCTTCCTTACGAGTAACGAATTTTGCCTTAATTGGAAGCTTCTGAATAGCCCGATCAATCGCCTCTCTTGCAACTACTTCATCGCTATAGGAGAGTTCAAATAACACTTTTCCCGGGCGAACTACAGCAACCCAACGTTCAGGATTACCTTTTCCAGAACCCATACGTGTTTCTGCGGGTTTTTCTGTCACAGGCTTGTCAGGGAAGACATTTATCCAGACCTTGCCTCCACGTCGGATATGGCGGGTCATTGCGATACGTGCAGCTTCAATCTGACGTGCAGTAATCCATCCGGGTTCGAGGGCTTGAATACCAAATTCACCAAATACGACTTGGTTACCACCTTTAGCGTTCCCCTTCATTCGGCCGCGTTGATGCTTCCGGTGAGCTACTTTCTTAGGCATAAGCATTAGTCAGCCTCCCCAGGTCGAAATGTGGGTGTTTGGTGTTTTTCATTTGTCATTCGTGCGATTTGCTCTTCCTCATCAAGAAGTTTCTCGAACTCTGGGTCAGCTTCCTGAACTAGTGGTGCTAGTTCTGTTTCACTTTCTTCTTCGTTTGATGGCTTATTTCTTGCGGCTGAGGAGGAGACTACCTGTTTGGGATGGCTAGGTCCCGCTGTCTCACCAACTGCCATAGCGGCCTCACTTGCTATCTTCTCTTCAGCTTGAACCTTGTAGGGAAGAATATCCCCTTTGTATATCCAAACCTTTACTCCTATCCTTCCATAGGTAGTATGTGCCTCCCTAAAGCCATAATCTATGTCGGCACGGAGCGTATGAAGTGGAACTCTCCCTTCGCGATACCACTCAGATCGAGACATCTCTGCTCCTCCAAGTCGACCTGAACATTGGACTCTGATACCTAGAGCTCCTGCCTTTTGGGCGTTCTGCACGGCGCGCTTCATTGCCCTTCTAAACGCAACACGACCAGTGAGTTGATCAGCGACTCCTTGAGCGATTAATGCAGCGTCTAGCTCAGGTTGTTTGATTTCTTGAATGTTTAACTGGACCTTTGGATTTCCTGTAATTTCTGTCAGTCCAGCACGTAGACGGTCAGCTTCTGCACCTTTTCGACCGATGACTATTCCTGGTCTTGCGGTGTGAACATCAATACGAAGCTTGTCCCGATTCCCTGTTCGTTCAACTTCAACTCTCGAGATGGCAGCATGAGGAAGCTCTGTCATCAGAAACTCGCGAATTTTCCAGTCTTCGATAACAAAATCTGCATATTCTCGATCGGCAAACCACCTTGATTTCCAGTCGGTTGTTACCCCAAGACGAAACCCGTATGGATTAACTTTCTGACCCATTACTCACCCTCCTCAGTTTCAGTATCTTCACCTATCTCCTCATTTTCGTTTTTGGAAGATGGTTCATCATCTTCGTTGTTGTCCTGCATACTCGAAGGTAAAGAAAATCCCGCTTTTTCTGCTACTTCCGATGTTGTAAACCAAACATCGGCTTTAGTCCGAGAGAAAAAAGGAGATTCTGGTGGGTGGTAAATTTTTGAACTTACCTTACCTTTGATTTGATACTCTTCGGATGGCTGAGAACCATCATCTTCGGCAGTAGCAGACCCAGCTCCATAAGGACTCGATCCATCATTTTCTTCAGGAGATTCTTGCTCTATATCGTTCTCCTGAACTTCATCAGCAATTTCATTTGTTTCTTCTATTACTTCAGACGAGTCTTGCTCTTCATCATTTTCGTGAAGTTCTTCAGCAAGATCCTGCATCTCTTCATCTTCAGTATCGTTTACAGTTTCCTTAGATTTTTCAACTCTTCGCCGTCTTGCTTCTGCAGCACTCGGCGCCAAGGATGCACCCTTCAGCTCAGCTCTGTTTCGTATCTCTTCAAGCTCTTCTGGTGTATACCTCGCAAGGATTATCGTAATATGGCATGTTCGCTTTAGAATTCTTGTAGCGCGCCCGCGAGCTCTCGGTCTCCATCTTTTCATCGTTGGGCCTTCATCTGCATAACAAGCAGTTACATACAGCTCCTCGGATGAAATTCCGTCATTATTCTCAGCATTTGCAGCTGCTGAGTTTAAACATTTTTGAACGGTGTCGCTGATTCTTCGTTCAGAGAACATCAAGAGATCTGATGCTTCCTGAAAAGATTTGTTACGAATCAGGTTAAGAACTTCCCGTGCTTTACTTGCAGAAGAACGAACATGCTTGATTTGAGCTCTCGTACCTGGTCGTTCGTTAGTTTTAACTGCTGACATTAGCTCTTGACCCCTCGTTCTTGGCCGGCGTGAAACCTGAAAGTCCTAGTGGGTGCGAATTCGCCTAGCTTATGGCCGACCATTGTTTCGGTGATGTAAACGGGTACATGCTTCCGGCCATCATGGACTGCAATAGTATGACCAATCATGTCTGGGATGATCGTTGATCGACGAGACCATGTCTTTATTACTTCCTTGGACCCTGAAGAATTAAGACCATCTATCTTTTTAAGTAGATGGCCGTCAACAAACGGACCTTTTTTGAGACTTCTTGGCATGCTAAATCCTCTACCTTCGTGATCCTCGAGTACGACGTCTTCGAACAATCATTTGCTGAGATTGCTTCTTCTTCTTTCTTGTTCTCTTCTCTGGTTTCCCCCATGGGGAAACAGGGTGGCGTCCACCCGAAGTTTTTCCTTCACCACCACCATGTGGGTGGTCGACAGGATTCATAGCTACACCTCGGGTCTGTGGACGCTTCCCTTTCCATCTATTCCGCCCGGCTTTGCCGATTTTTATTAGTTCATGTTCCGTATTTCCTACTGAGCCAACAGTGGCCATCGCATCTATTGGGACTCTTCGCATTTCAGTACTAGGAAGCCGAAGTGTGGCGTACCCACCCTCCTTAGCAACAAGTTGAACGCTGGATCCAGCGCTTCGAGCCAATTTACCTCCACCACCGGGACGTAATTCAATATTGTGAAGTACCGTCCCAACTGGAATATATCGAAGTGGTAATGCATTCCCAGGGCGTATCTCTGAGCCTTGACCAGAACGCAGGACATCACCAACAGTTAGTGCACTTGGTGCAAGAATGTAACGCTTTTCACCATCATGGTAATGAAGGAGAGCAATGCGGCACGTTCTATTCGGGTCATATTCTATTGCAGCAACTGTTGCGGGAACGCCGCTCTTATCCCGACGAAAATCTACTTTTCTATAAAGTTGTTTGTGGCCACCACCTCGGTGTCGTGAAGTTTTTCGTCCGTAATTATTTCTCCCACCAGTTTTAGGCTTACTAGTAGTAAGTGATTTCTCAGGATAGCTTTTGGTAATTTCTGAAAAATCTGCTTGGGTTTGGAACCGCCGTCCAGGGCTTGTAGGTTTTCTTCTTCTTATTGCCATGAGATTTCCTATACGTCGAACAATTCGATTGAGTCACCCTCAGCAAGGGTAACAAGGGCTCGTTTCTGATCAGAACGGCGTCCATACGTGAAATTACGCCTGTTTCTCTTTCGTTTTCCTTTTCGGTTTAAAGTATTTACTTTTAAAACACGAACGCCGAAAATACTTTCAACTGCATTTCTTATCTGTGGCTTTGTTGCGTCTGGGTTCACTTCAAACGTGTAGACGTTCTGCTCTAAAAGCTCATAAGATTTTTCGCTTACGATTGGCTTCACAATGATATCTCGGTTATCGCTCATGAGTCCTCCGATAGGTCGTCAGTAGAATTCTCAGAGCTATTTCTGAGGTTCTCCTTGGTCATGCTTGTGGGAAGATTTCCTTTAGTGAAGATGACCATGTCAGTTGACAAAACATCAAATACATTTAGTTGAGTCGGTGAAATTACATGAGCGTTAGTGAGATTACGGAAACTTTTTCGCGTATTGGTGTCTGTATCGTCAATGACAAGAAGCACTTTACCTTCTGCTCCAATAGAACTTAGGGCATCTTTCGCTTCTTTAGTTTTAGGTTGTTCGAAACTCCAACCTTCCACAACTAGAACATTGTTTTCTGATGCTCTGTCTGATAATGCAGAATACAGAGCAAGTCGTTTCATTTTCTTTGGGGTTCGTTGCGAGTAATCTCTTGGCTTTGGGCCCATGGCAACTCCGCCACCGCGCCATTGCGGCACTCTAGATGACCCTACTCTTGCACGTCCCGTTCCTTTTTGTTTCCAAGGCTTTGCACCGCCTCCTCTAACTTCAGCTCTGGTTTTTGTGCTATGAGTTCCGGCCCTTTTTGCTGCCAATTGAGCATTAACAACTTGATGCATTACTGGAACATTTGGCTCAATCCCAAAGATGCCGTCATCAAGTTCTATGCTTCCTGCCTTGCCTCCAGTAACTTTGAGAACGTCGATTGTCGCCATTAGCTATTCCCTCCGACAGGTGCAGCCTTAACAGCGTTACGGATCAATACGGTTGCACCGCGAGGACCAGGAACCGACCCTTTGAGAAGGAGCGTTTCCTCTTCATCATTCGACTGCACAACTTCCAAATTCTGAATTGTGGTTTTTTGCGAACCCATTCGCCCAGGCATTTTCTTTCCTTTAAATACCCTAGACGGTGTTGCACATTGGCCGATAGCTCCAGGTTTACGATGTACTTTGTGGGCCCCGTGGCTAGCCCTTTGACCTGCAAACCCGTGTCTTTTCATGACGCCAGCAAACCCTTTTCCCTTACTAACTGCTGTAACGTCAACGAGTTCACCTGTACCAAGAATATCTACGCTGATTTTTTGGCCGATCTCATATTCTTCAACTTCGTCTAGGCGGAGTTCGAGAAGTTTTTTTCCTGGCTCCACACCAGCTTTGTTGAAATGTCCGACTTCAGGCTGGTTCAGAGATTGTGGTTCGACTTCACCAAAGGTTACTTGCAAAGCGTTATAGCCATCTACAAGTTTTGTTTTGATCTGAACGACGCGGCAGGGAGGAACTCGAAGAACGGTCACAGGAACGACGCGATTTTCTTCATCCCAGATCTGAGTCATACCGACCTTTTGGGCGACTATTGCCTTGTTCGTCATGAGGTAACCCTCGAGTTCTTTCCTGTAGTTCAGTCCCTATGGCCGAAGCCATCTGCGGGAACGCTCAATCATGTTTCTGCAAAGAGCGCTGTATTTCTGATTTGCCAAGTAGTTCCGATAAAAACTGACGGCTTACTTGGACGTCAATTCAGTGGCATATCTTGCCACCACAGGGGTCAAGCATACCCACACATGCTGCAACCTCCAACCCGATAGAACTTAGATAATCTAAGGAAATTAAAGCCACTGAAGATGGTTATCTAATGCTGGACAGGCAGGGAGATAGTTCTTTTAAAAAGACTTAGAGCTGGTTATCAATTAGGACTGCTGAATTTTAATTTCTATGTCTATCCCTGCAGGTAGATCAAGTCGCTGCAATGAATCAACCGTTTTAGCAGAAGGTTCAAGAATGTCGAGCAGTCTTTTATGAATTCGCATTTCAAAATGCTCTCTTGAATCTTTGTACTTATGCGGTGATCGGATAACTGTGAAACGATGTTTTTCAGTAGGGAGAGGTATAGGGCCACGTATATTAGCCTCTGTTCTCTTTACTGTTTCAACAATTTTTTTCGTTGATTGATCGATGACTTCGTGGTCATATGCTTTCAATCGAATTCTGATTTTTTGACCCGATGCCATTTAGATTTCTCTCTTATTCGACAATCTTTGTAACAGCGCCAGCGCCTACGGTTCTTCCACCTTCTCGAATAGCGAAACGAAGTCCTTCGTCCATTGCTATCGGAGCGATTAACTCAACGTCCATCTTGGTGTTATCGCCAGGCATGCACATCTCTGTTCCATCTGGAAGATTGATCGTTCCAGTGACATCTGTTGTCCGGAAATAGAATTGTGGCCGGTAGTTGGAGAAAAATGGCTTATGCCTGCCGCCTTCTTCTTTAGAGAGCACATATACTTCTGCCTCAAATTTCGTATGTGGCGTAATGCTTCCAGGAGCTGCAAGCACTTGACCTCGGCTCACTTCTTCCTTTTCAATTCCTCTAAGAAGGGCACCAATATTATCTCCAGCCTGTCCTTCATCAAGCAACTTTCGGAACATTTCAACGCCGGTACAGGTTGTAGTTTGTGTTTCCTTTATCCCGATAATCTCAATGGAGTCACCGGTATGAACTACTCCTTGTTCAATTTTCCCCGTTACTACAGTCCCTCGACCAGTAATAGAGAAAACATCTTCAATGGGCATAAGAAATGGTTTGTCAACATCTCGTTCAGGAAGTGGAATATATTCATCTACTTGACTCATCAGTTCAAGGATCTGAGTAGCAGCATCAGCATCACCCTCAAGCGCTTTCAGTGCTGACACTGGGTATATCGGAGTGTCGTCTCCTGGGAAATCATATTCATCAAGAAGTTCTCTGACTTCCATTTCAACTAACTCTATAAGTTCATCATCGTCAACCATGTCAACCTTGTTAAGGGCGACGATAATTTTTGGAACTCCAACCTGACGAGCAAGAAGGACATGCTCACGAGTTTGAGGCATAGGGCCATCAGCGGCCGAAACTACGAGAATAGCCCCATCCACCTGAGCGGCGCCCGTAATCATATTCTTGATATAGTCAGCGTGGCCAGGCATATCGACGTGAGCATAGTGACGATTATCCGTTTCGTACTCTACGTGAGCCACATTGATCGTGATACCACGTTCACGTTCTTCTGGCGCCTTATCAATATTCTCAAATTCAGTGAATTGACTTCCATCAACGTTGTCACTAAGTACCTTAGTGATTGCAGCTGTTAGTGTCGTCTTTCCGTGGTCGATGTGACCCATCGTCCCCACATTGACGTGAGGTTTATTTCGCTCAAACGTCTCCTTGGCCATTGTATTTCCCTCAGGTTCTTTCTAGTAAACCGGCCTCAACCGGATTTTGTCTTTTTCTTGCTGGTGGTAAACCACCAAACTAATGCACGGCTATTTACTCTAGCTGAGCAATTCCATTTTATGACAATCCCTACAAAGTCACTCACCTCGTAAGCGAGTAACAACCTCCTCCTGCACACTTGCTGGCATTTGTTGGTAGGAATCGAATTGCATTGTGTAATTTGCTCTACCAGATGACATAGTACGCAAATCACCGACATATCCAAACATTTCAGACAGAGGAACTAGCGCATTTACCACCTGATTGTTACCGCGTTGTTCTGTTCCTTGCACTTGGCCACGTCTACTATTTAAATCCCCGACAACACCTCCAAGGTAGTTATCAGGAGTTACGACTTCTACAGCCATTATCGGCTCTAATAATGCAGGGCGGGCTTTCCTAGCAGCTTCCTTAAAAGCCATTGTTCCTGCGATCTTAAATGCCATATCAGAAGAGTCAACATCATGGAATTTCCCGTCATTTAGTTCGACCTGTATGTCAACG
>CABZWT010000032.1:0-13564 GCA_902529525.1 Actinomycetota bacterium | reverse complement strand
TATCTGATCTGTATTTTAAGAGAATGTTGACAGTATCCGTAGCAGTTTTTGTATCAATGTGCTCGACTCCCAGGAGGACAAGAGTTCGTGCCCAATCTAGTGTCTCAGAAACTGATGGGGCTTTCTTTAGATCTAATTGGCGGATGGACCTCACAACCCGTGCGATTTGATCCGAAAGGGTTTCGTTGATATCAGGTACCTTAGTCAAAATTATTTCGCGTTCACGCTCAAGATCTGGATAGTCAATATGAAGAAATAGGCATCTCCGTTTTAATGCTTCTGATAATTCTCGGGTGTTATTAGATGTAAGAAACACTAAGGGGATTTGTCGAGCTGTGACTGTACCCAATTCAGGAATAGAAACTTGATAATCTGAGAGAATTTCGAGTAGTAGAGCTTCCGTTTCGATCTCTACCCTATCAACTTCGTCAATGAGTAACACGACGGGGTCTTCGCTCTGTATTGCTTCTAGAAGAGGGCGCGTCAGGAGGAATTCATCTGAGAAAATGTCATCTTCAATTTCTTCCCATGATCCATCACCGCTCAGATTTCGTTCAGCTTGAATCCTAAGTAATTGTTTTTTGTAATTCCACTCATATAGTGCTTTTGACTCGTCTAGCCCTTCGTAACACTGCAAGCGAATGAGTCGAGCGCCGCTCATATCAGCTACGCTTTTAGCTAATTGCGTTTTGCCAGTCCCAGCAGGACCTTCTACAAGAACTGGTTTCTGTAAACGATCACCTAGATAAACAACACCTGCTATACCTTCGTCGGCAAGGTATGAAACCTCTTTTAAGCTGGAGCGGACTTCGGGAACATCTTTGAATCTATAGGACATAATTTGAGAGTAGAGGGGGTATAGGGGCTGATACGAACTGTAGTCAAAATTGACTATATGTTAGGTTATCCATAGAAACTCCCATAACGGGTACGCTTAGACATGTGAATGTAAATAATTCCGAAGAGGATGAAACAGGTGTAAGCGGAAAGCCCGCTCTGCTTGTGGGAGCTGGAGTGACTCTGTCGAGGCTTTCTGGCCTGATCCGTGAACTTGTTCTTGCAGGCCTTCTCGGAACGCGTATAGCCGCTGATGCTTTTAAGGCAGCCTTGCAAATCCCTGGTCTTTTGCAGAATGTATTAGGAGAAGGAACGTTATCTGCTTCGTTCGTCCCCGTCTATAGCCAATTGGTCGATGAAGATGACCTCGACGAGAGCGATGCAAGCGCCGTTGCTGGTGTTGTTCTCTCTGTCTTAGCCCTATTAACAGGAATTGTGGTATTTGTAGGGATAATTGCGGCAAGACCAATCACGAAAGTTCTTCTTCCTGTATTACCTGACGCCACTTTCGAGCTAACTGTTGATCTGGTCCGTGTAATGTGGGCCGGATTAGGTTTTATTGTTTTGTCAGCTTGGTGTCTAGGAGTTCTCAATGCACATAGAAGATTTTTCCTTTCTTTCGCGGCGCCTATCGTTTGGAACGCAGCCCAGATTTTCCTTGCCGTATTTGCATGGGCTAATGGATGGAACGACGGAGAAATAGCCAAAGCAGCGGCTTGGGGTGTTCTCATCGGAGGGTTTGCACAATTCGTTATACAGCTGCCCGCCGTATACAAGGTAGCCCCTTCCATACGAACTAGTTTTCGCATTCGCCTTAAACCTGTTCAGGATATTTTCACTAGGTTCACTCCGGCCCTTTTAGGTAGAGGAGTTATTCAACTATCAGCCTTCTTCGATCTGTTTCTCGCTGGATTTTTAGCAGCTGGAGCTTTCGCTGGCTTATCTATAGCGCAAATCATCTACTTGCTCCCTATTGGCATCTTTGCGATGTCGATTGTTTCCGCTGATCTTCCTGAACTATCACGCGACCAAAAGGAAATGAACCGAGTGATAAATCGTCTAGAAATAAGTCAGGAGAGGCTTGTCTTCTACGTCGCATTTTCGGCTATTGCATTTTTCTCAATTGGAAAACCTATGATTGGGGCTCTTTTTGAACGCGGGGAATTTACCGAGGAAGATACTTTGTTTGTATGGCTTATTTTGTGCGCATACAGCTTCGGGCTAATCACTTCTAGCGTCAGCCGGATATTTCAAAATGTGTGTTACGCAGGTGGAGATACTAAAGGCCCTGCAAAGTTTGCTGCGCTTAGAGTTTGCTTTTCAGGTGTTGTCGGAGTGATATTAATGTTTCAATTTGACCGTTTTGCTATCAACGTTGATGAGATTGTAAAGATAGGTGATCTACCGGTTTTCAAGCCGCTTCCAGAGTCCATACGTTCGACAGATATGGGCCCTCAAGCTTTAGGTGCTGTAGGCCTAGCCTTAGGCAGCGCCTGTGGGTCATGGATAGAGTATGCGCGACTAAAAAAGCGTATGGTCAGTATTCTGCCTTCTGGTTATCAGTTACCTAAACTATTAGTGAATCTCTATATTCCTCT
Organism: Actinomycetota bacterium; assembly: GCA_902529525.1. Lineage (GTDB taxonomy): Bacteria > Actinomycetota > Acidimicrobiia > Acidimicrobiales > UBA8592 > UBA8592. The sequence continues at coordinate 11,129 of CABZWT010000032.1, read as the reverse complement.
TGTGGTTAGTGGATTAATTGGTGGTGTTCTCACATGGGTTTTTGATGGGGTTCACAATTTGATACTGGGACCTTCTCTCCTAGTAGTTACGGGCACTGTCTATGTCTATTTGTCCTACTTAAAAGGCTCTGAGCCAGCAAGAGAGCTACTTCGTCTTGCCAAACTCCCTCGTAAATAATCAGTTAGTGTATGGAGCTAACAGCACTAGGTCATCGCGGTGGATGACTTCTTCAGGCGATCCTTTAGGGTGATCTTTAGTAGAAAGGCCTAATAGAGGCGCGAGGTCGATAGAGCTTACCGAACACAAGCCGCGCGCTATGTGCTTCCCCATAGCATTGATAATAGATACTGCTTCGCCACTTTCCCATTCTCCAGAAATGCTCTTTACACCGACAGCCAACAAAGAACCTCCATTATTCAGAAGAGCTTCCTCCGCTCCGTGGTCTATTTGAAGCGTGCCATTGGGTTCTAGGGCGAAGGCTATCCATAGCTTCTTTGCTGAAAGTTTCTGCTGATTAGGGCGAACGATGGTTCCTGTTTCGGGTGATTCATTTAATGCGTTAATCAAGACCCTATCGCTAGCTGCAGAAGCGATGGTCGTTGTGACCCCTGACCATGCAGCCATCCGCGCTGCAGTTAGTTTTGAGCTCATCCCCCCACTACCTTGCTTTCCACCGGATTTCCCAACTTCTGCAGCCAATTCGGCAGTAGAGTCGATTTCTGGTATTAACGTTGCGCTTTCATCCAAATGGGGATCTGCTGAAAAAATGCCTTCTGTATCGGTAAGAATAATGAGCTTCTCCGCTTTAACTAGGTGCGCAAGCAATGCCGCAATGCGGTCATTATCGCCCCACCTAATAGCGTCATCCGCAACAGCATCATTCTCATTAACAATTGGGATGATCCCGGCTTCCAATAGAGATTCAAGGGTTGATCGCGCATGAAGATAGCGAGATCGAACAAAAAAATCATCAGGGGCTAGGAGCAACTGGCCACATCCTAGGTTGTGCCGAGCTAATTCTTCTCCATAGATCGCCATGAGTTTTGGTTGCCCTACCGCAGAAGCAGCTTGAAGGATACGCGAGTCCTCAGGCCGACCTGAGGTATAGCCTAACATCGGTAGTCCGACTCCAATAGCGCCACTACTAACCAAAATAATATGGCTGTATTCTTTTCTGACTTCGGCAACTTCATCACATAATTTGGCGATTGCCTCGCGCTTTATTGAACCATCAACTTTAGTCAATGAGGAAGTACCTATTTTAACGACAACTTTCACGCTTCTATTGTCGCAGCATCGGAGATAAATTTCTTGTATTTAGACCTAAGTAATTAGAAGTCAAAGTTTCCATCATCTTGAAATTCAAACTCCAGTTGACCGATCTTAACAATATCCCCTTCTTTGACGCCAGCACGCTTAAGCGCCTTATTGACACCTAGCTTCTCCAAAGAGCTCTGAACAAACTGAAGGGCTTCTATGTTAGTTAGATCATTTAGTGCAACAGCACGCTCAGCGCTTCTTCCAAAGACAGTGAATAGGTTATTTCCACTCTTTTCTACTCGAATGCCTTTGGGAGTAGGGCGGTGAATGACTTCATCAGTATTTATAACAGTTACTTGGCTTCGGTCGTGCTTAACTAGCCGCTCCATTTCTGCCACAGCGCTTTCCAAACCATAGCCAGTAACTGATGAAATCGGCAGGCAGGAATCTGGTACTTCCGCAATACCTACATCATGTTTCGATGCTAGAAGTAAACGAGGCCTTTGAAGAAGATCTGGTTTATAGTTTCCGAGCTCTCTCAGAAGCGTCTCGAGTTGTTCATCAGGGGATGTCCCTTCGTAGGCTGCTAGGTCAAGAAGGACTACCAATACTCTCGCCCTTTCAACATGTCTAAGGAACTGGTGGCCTAATCCTTTGCCTTCCGATGCCCCTTCAATAAGACCAGGTATATCTGCTACCACCATTTCAAAATCTTCCCGCACTTTAATAACCCCTAAGTTAGGCACCAGTGTGGTGAATGGATAGTCAGCAATTTTTGGACGAGCAGCGGATATACGAGAGATTAGAGTACTTTTCCCGACATTCGGGAAGCCTACTAAAGCGACATCAGCCAATAGCTTCAACTCCAATCGAAGCCATTGCTCTTCCCCTGACTCGCCTTGCTCTGCGAAACTCGGAGCGCGTCGATTGTTAGCTAAAAATCTTGCATTTCCTTTGCCTCCCTCACCACCTTTTGCAGCGAGCCATTTCGTCCCTGATGATGAAAGGTCAGCTAGTATTTCGCCTCCTTGATCTCGAACGATTGTGCCCACCGGAACGGATACTTCCATCGAATCGCCATTGGCGCCATGACGACGTTTACCTGCTCCATGCCGACCATTTTCGGCTCGTCGATGAGGATAATCCCTAAAAGAAAGCAAAGAAGCAGTGTTATGGTCTGCGACCAACCAAATATCGCCACCATCACCGCCATCGCCTCCGTCTGGGCCACCCCGATTGACGTGTGCTTCTCTTCTAAAGGCGACACATCCTGCTCCACCGTCGCCTCCTCTTACATTGAGGCCGCATTCGTCAACAAAATTTGACACAGTATTACCTTAGGTTGAAACCACCGAGACCAGTGATCGTTTCGAAAAGATTAGTAACGTCTATTCAGGAATGACGTCAACGAGTTTTCTGCCGCGCCGTGATCCAAATTTAACTCTGCCATCAGCTGTAGCGAATAGAGTATCGTCTCCCCCGCGGCCGACATTGTTACCTGGGTGGAATTTCGTTCCACGTTGACGCACCAGAATCGATCCAGCAGAAACCAAAGTTCCGTCATAGGCTTTAACACCCAAGCGCTGAGCATTTGAATCTCTCCCATTACGGGTAGACCCGCCGCCTTTAGTCTTTGACATCTTGCTAGTCCTTTGTTATCGAAGTGATTTTGATTTCATTGTAGTTCTGTCTGTGGCCCCAACGACGTGACTGATTACTCTTATTCTTGTATGTAAATCCATTGATCTTTTTTCCGCGACCTTCACCAATAATTTCAGCCGTTACTTTGCTTCCCGCTAATTCGTCTGGAGTTGCGAAGACTGCATCTCCATCGACAATCATCACTGGAGACAAACTGACAGAAGAACCCACATCTCCTAATAATTCCACCTTGATGATTTGATCTTTTTCGACTCGGTATTGCTTCCCACCGGTCTTGATTACGGCATACATAAGTCACCAGCCTAGTACTTTCTGCACAAAATACCGACACATCTCAAAGCAGATAGCCAGAAACAGAGATTATTTAACTCTGAGCTTTCTGGTACGACTGCAATAAGCCCTCCCCTATTCGTTTGCGTGTCATTTCAACAAGTCCTAGCTCAGATATTCCCAAAACTTGTGTTCGAGTTTTATCTCGTGACAATGCTTCACGGAATACTCTAAGCACATCTTCACGGTTTTTTGGGACTTCCATATCTACAAAGTCAATAACAATAATCCCGCCTATGTCTCTTAGCCGAAGTTGCCTCGCGACTTCTTTCGCTGCTTCTAGATTGTTTTTATAGACAGTTTCTTCAAGGTTCGATGAACCGACGTTTTTACCTGTATTGACATCAATCACAGTTAGCGCCTCAGTATGTTCAATAATTAAAGAGCCTCCGGAAGGAAGCCAGACTTTAGAATCTAGAGCTTTTGTTAGCTGCTCAGTAACATATAGCTTTTCAAAAAGTGGGAGATTCTCTTCAGTTGGGTTGTGAAACTCTATTCGGTCAGCAAGCGCAGGTGCAACAGTTTCTAAGTACTCACTTGCTTCCAGATATAGCTCTTTGTCATCTACGACAACGGACCTATATTGCTTACTAAATTCTTCGCGGATAACGCGGAAGGGCATTTCTGGCTCTCGATGCAAAAGAGTCGGCGCTGAAGCTTTACTTGCTAAATCCTCAATAGTTTTCCATTGAGCTACAAGACGGTCTACATCCACTTGGATTTCTTGCTTTGTAATATTTTCTGCTGCTGTTCGGACTATTATTCCATGCTCAGCAGGCTTTGCTTTCTCAAGTATCTGGCGGAGCCGCTTTCTCTCTTTTTCGTGAAGTCTTTTTGATATGCCGAATGTTGAACTATTTGGAACAAGAACCACGAAGCGCCCTGCAAGTGAAACCTCTTGAGTAAGTCGAGCTCCCTTGTGAGCTATCGGATTTTTCGTAACTTGACATATGATCACTTGTTTATTCTTTAGAACTTCTTCGATCCGAGAGGGCTTCTTCTTATCTGCCTGATCAGAGGTGACTAAATCGCTCTGGTATAGAACTGCGTTTTTGGGTGTTCCGATATCGACAAATGCTGCTTCCATTCCAGGAAGCACATTTTCGACTTTCCCTAGATAGACATTTCCATGAATTTCGCTAATATCATTAGCTGGCTGAGAAACAAAGAACTCTAGGAGCGAGCGTCCTTCCAAGGTCGCAATCTGGGTTACACCGTCTTCCACATGTACGGCCATTGTGTACCGCCCGACTGCCTTTCCTTTACGTTCCTGACCACGTCGTTTTCTGAGATTGGCTTCATCGAGCTCAATCTTTCCGTTATCTTCAGTTGCCTTATTTCGACCATCAGAAGAGCGAGATTTCCTACGCTTTCGTCTTTTGCGATTGGCGTTTTTAGGTGAAGAGCTAGATGCGCTCTTTTCGGCCTGATTCGCTATTGGCGCTGGGCGGGTATCTCCGATTTTTGGCTTGTTCTTTTCGATGGGGCTTCCATCTCTAGAATTTTTATTGCTTTTACCGGAATGATCATTCGCCCCATCCTTTTGGGCTTCGACTTGATCGGACATGGGTTATTTCCCTTCTCATAATGCGCCTACCAGAGAACGCATTGGGGTGGCACCAGCAACTTCTAGTGGGTCGAGTCGCCTAGCCCCCTCTTCGACTATTTGTTTTCTTCTACGGAGTTTGTATTCACTTAGGCAGGGCTCCAAAGACCGGAGTAATTCACTCGGCCGCAGCGACCTAGGTTGTGTTCCCAGTTCAGCTTGCAACGTTACCCTCCCATCGATTCTCTCATAGTTTTTACGCACTAAATATACTTGTGGCTTTATGTCGTCAACGACTTTTTTCCCTTTTCGTTCTCGGCGTAAAACGATTTCATTTGCACTATTCATTCTATCTATCCATGAGTCGACCTTGGTGTCATCCTCATTAACAGTGATGTCCCAAACACAAGAAGTCACTGTTTGCTGCAAAGAAGTGAATTTCCCATTCATAATAGAGGCCCCATTGATCTTTATCCCAGGGGGCAAATTAGAATTTAATGAGCTGCAAATATCCCCGATAATGATTGACTCTCCACTCGAGTCATCGACTTGTATATCGATGAACTCGCAGTCCGATTCCGCACCTGTTGGTAGCGCCAGACCATAGGATATTTTGGGTCGTGGAGAAAAACCTTGACTGTACACCATAGGAATATTAGATACCCGTAAGGTCCTTTCCCATACTTTTGCAATGTCACGATGGCTTGCAAATCGGATTTTTCCTGTCTTAGTTGATCTAAGTCGAAGAGCCAGCATTCGCCTAAACCGTTTCACTTTTTTTGCGTATAGTCAAAAGTTGTGGCACTTCCGAACCTTTAGTTAGATCTTGCCAGGTTCCTTGACTGCCACCAACTGGTGGCGAAGTCGAAGCAACAACATGGTCGAGCCCGTAGCCAGTGCAGGCACCACAGTCATAGCAAGGAGTCCATCGGCAATCTTCAAGGCCAACTTCTTCTAAGGCATCTCGCCATTCTTGCCAAAGAAAATCCTTATAAAGGCCAGCATCAAGGTGATCCCAAGGTAATGGTTCAGATTTGTCGCGATGCCGATATGCGTAGTCCTCAACTGAAAGGTTCAGCTTATCCATTGATGACAACCATCGGTCAAGATCAAAGTATTCGCTCCACTCTTGAAATGTCCCGCCTGATCTCCACACTTCTTCGATAAGTGGAGAAAGCGCACGGTCTCCCCTACTCAAAACCCCTTCTATTAGAGTAGCCTTCGGGTCATGCCATTTCAGTTGGACTCCCCTAGACCGATTTGTCGCATCTTTAAGCAGGTTGATCTTTCTTTGGAGCTCTTCAATCGTATTTTGACCAAACCACTGAAATGGCGTGAACGGCTTCGGAACGAAACCTCCGACGCTAACGGTTACAGAAGCTTGCTTGGTATATTTTTTACCAATTTCTACACAGTTTTTTGCTAAATCCGCTATGCCTAACGTGTCTTCATCAGTTTCGGTAGGTAACCCTATTAAGAAATACAGCTTCACTCTTCGCCACCCCTGTGAGAACGCTGACTCGACAGCCCCATAAAGATCTTCTTCTGTAATCAATTTGTTGATCACTTGTCGCATTCGCCATGTACCTGCTTCTGGAGCGAAGGTTAATCCAGATCGTTTCCCGCCTTGCAGCGTCGCTGCGATACCTACTGTAAATGCATCCACACGAAGCGATGGCAAAGATACTCCAGTTTGGCCACATGACAAAGGATCATCTCCGACTGCAGCAACTGCTTTTTCAATATGGCTATAGTCTGCAGTCGATAACGAAGTCAATGCAACTTGGTCATATCCTGTCCTGCGAAGACCTTCAGAAACCATCGTCCTTACTTGATCAACTGATCGTTCTCGAACCGGACGAGTGATCATCCCAGCTTGACAGAATCTACAGCCCCTCGTACACCCTCTAAAGACTTCGACATTTAAACGGTCGTGGACAACTTCAGTGATTGGAACAAGTTGGTTTTTGGGATATGGCCAGTCCTCCAGACTTGTTATGGTTCGCTTCTCTACTAGTTTCGGCACATCATCGTATTTGGGTTCTAGGAGCTGAAAACCATTCTGGTCTCTTGATACGTTATACATTTGGGGCACGTAAACCCCTTCGATCTTTGATAGTTCTCTAAGGAGAAATTCTCTGTTTAAATGAGTGGATTCGCTGGTTTTCCATTTATGAATCACATAGGTTAATTCTGAAACGACCTCTTCACCGTCACCCAATACGAAGAAGTCAACAAAGTCAGCTAAAGGCTCAGGATTGTAAGTGCAATGTCCGCCAGCAGCAATTAAGGGATCTTCTATTCCCCTTTCAACTGAACGCAATGGCACCCCAGCTAAATCGATACAATTCAGGAGATTTGTGTAGACAAGTTCAGAAGAAAGATTAAACGCTATGACATCGAACTCATTTGCAGGACGATGGGTGTCAACGCTAAAAAGAGGAATTCGTTTTTCTCTCATTGTTTTCTCTAAATCAACCCAAGGAGCATATGCTCGTTCAGCTTCACCTATCGAAAGTTCATTAATTATTTCATAAAGAATCTGAAGGCCTTGATTAGGGAAGCCGACTTCATATGCGTCAGGATATGTCAGGAGCCATGCTACGTTCTTGGGGTCGTGGGGCGGCTGAATGGCACCTCGTTCTAATCCAATGTAGCGCGCTGGCTTTTCAACATTAAGTAGCAAGTCTTCTATTTCAGACCAGATCGAAGTCATCCTTGGGAAGTCCGTTCTCTTGAATCAACATCCTGAAGGATACTAGATACTTCACCTAACAACTTCATACCTACGCATATGAACATTTAAAACAAGGCCAACTGCCACGAAACTAGTAAGGCTTGATGAACCCCCGTAAGAAACAAATGGCAGAGGTATCCCAGTTATAGGCATGATACCTAGTGTCATACCGACGGATTGGAACATCTGGAAGACGATCATTGTTAGAACCCCTACGCATATTAGTGTCCCAAGAAGATCTGCCGATTTCTTTGCTGTCCTCCAGCACCTCCATATGACTACGCCGAACAAACCTAAAATTACTAAGGCGCCGATAAACCCTAGTTCTTCTCCAACAACTGAAAAGAGAAAGTCGGTATGCTGTTCCGGAACGAACTCGCCGCGCGTTTGTTGACCCTCTCCGTATCCCTGGCCTCGAAGCCCCCCAGACCCAATAGCTATTTGAGCTTGTGTCTGTTGGTAAGCTGCTTCTGTTTGGCTAGAAGCTGGATCTATAAATGAAGTTAGGCGATCTCTTTGGTAATCCTGAAGTAAACCTGTGCTCCAAATAACTGCAATGCCGGCAATGCCGACTAAAGTCATAAAGCCTATATGCCGAGTTTGAGCTCCGCCCACGAGTAGCATCCCCATCGTTATTGCCACGAATACCAGCGCAGACCCAACATCAGTTTCAAGAAGAATTAAGCCGAGAGGAATTGAAGCAAGGAAAAGCGAGTTTAGGATGGCTCTTTGATTTAGATGGCCATCAAAGCGTTCGAGGTAGCTTGCCAAAGCAAAAATGAATGCGACTTTGCAAAATTCTGAAGGCTGTAGCTGGAATTGGCCAAATTCAAACCAAGCCCTTGTCCCATTTCGTTCTACACCTAGAGGAGTTAGAACGAGAAGAAGCAATAAATTCGACCCCCAGAATACTATTGGAACCAGATCCCTAAGACGCCTGTAGGGAATCGATGATGTTACCAACATAAGTAGAGTCCCTGTGATGACAAACAAAGTATGGCGCGACAAAAAACTCTTATCGTACATTGTTGGATCGCTACCCCTAGTTGCACTGTAAACCATTAAAACACCCGTCACTCCAAGGGTCAGACAGCTCAATATCAATGCGAGATCAATATGAAGCCAAGGAGAAATAGGGCTTCCAGTCGGATTTAACGATGATCTCTTCCTTTGCCAACTTAGATCGCTCATATCAATCTCCTGAACCGATACTACTAGTGTCTGCGATTGCCCCGACTTCAACAGATGACTCTTCGAGCTCTTTCGCCAGCTGACGTGCTGCTTCATCTGCTTCAGCGACACTCAAGAACCGAGGAACAATACCGTATGCAATCTGTTCGAAATAACGTCTTACAATTGGGGCCGCTACTGACCCACCAAATCCAGCTTCTTCCAAGATTACGACAGTAACGTATTCGGGGTTAGGATTAGGGCCCCAACCTACAAATAATGCGTAGTCGGCTATGAGAGCATCTAAGCTCTGCTTTTCAGATGTCCCAGTTTTTCCAGATACTGGCCAATCTTCATGAGGGAAATTTAGAAATGCAGAATAGGCAGTCCCCTCTAGTCCATTATCTGTTCTTCGCCATGTGGTAACTCCGGCGAGCCCATCACTGATCGGTTGACTATAAGCATCTGGAAGGTAAAGCTCGCGAGTTACCCTCGGCCCAAATTGGACTTCAGTTTCTCCGCTAATGGGGTTTACAGTTCGTAGACCAATATTAGGGGCATACAAAGTTCCTCCATTGATAAGTGCGGCATACGCGTTCGCTATTTGCAATGGTGTAGCCAGCACATCTCCCTGCCCAATTGATGTGTTTAACGTGTCACCTGTTAGCCATTTATCGGTTAAGAATGCTTCTGGGTTCTGCCTGTAAGCTTCCCGGCGGGAATCCGGTGTAGGGATCCGACCTCCATTTTCGTTCGCTAAAGTAATTCCACTTGGAACACCAAAACCAAAATATTTGGCAGCTACTTGGGGGGACTCTAAATCGAAGCCCGGAAGAATATCAAAATGAGTTGCAATGTTATAAAAGTAGGTATCGGACGAATAAGTAAGCGCTAATCGAAGATCTACTTCACCATATGCAGCAGCGCCTGCATTTTGAAATTCACATGTTCCACCTTCACAAGTGGGAATGGTAAATATACCTTCATCTAAGTACATCGAATTCACACCCAGTATCCCTCTAGACCCTATCAACCCTGTATCCAAGGCCGCATAGGCAGTAAATGGCTTGAACGTTGACCCTGGAGGATATGTTCCCTGAATAACCCTGTTAAGAAGTGGAAGGCTATTTCCAGGGTCAATCAGGTCATCGAATTCATCTTGACTGATACCTGAAACAAATAATTCAGGGTCGTAAGTCGGGAATGAAGCCATGGCAAGCACCGAGCCATCCTGTGGATTCATCACAACCATTGCACCTGCTGGCGCTTTGAAGATGATCACTCCTTCCTCTTCAAATTTTGTAGGTTGTTGACGAGCTATATCTAATCCGTCTTTCAAATACTCCTCTGCCATTGCTTGAAGGTCGATATCAATAGTTAGCTGAACATCGCTGCCTGCGCTTGCAGGAATCTCTTCTACAACTTCAAGAATGTTATTGAATTTGTCTACGATAACTGTCTTCCTTCCTGGAGTTCCCCGCAAAGCATTTTCATAAAAGAGCTCAATACCCGCTTTCCCGATTTCATCATTAGCAAGATACGTCTTCTCGGCACTCTGGACTTGACCGATTTCGTCTTCGCTTAAGCTCCCCACATATCCCAACAAATGAGCCGCCAAAGTACCGTATGGGTAGTCGCGGACCGTTACTACTGTTGTTCCAACTCCAGGCCATTTGTAAGAATACTCAGCAAGGTAAACTTGGAGTTCTTTTGAAATATCTGAAACTACAGGGACTTTAGCGAATGGTCCATATCGTTCTGATACATAGGCTTCTTCGATTTGAGCTACTTTTGTGAGTTTTCCAGAAAGACTTATCTCCCTTGCAAGATCAAAAAAGAGATCATCTAACTTTGATGAACGAACAGTTGCCATCTCCTCTTTATCAATTGTCACGACTATTGATTGTCTATTGTCAACAAGGATCCGACCATTTACATCTAGGATTCTTCCTCTTGGAGCTCTCTCAATAATTTCTTCAGTTGTATTGTCCTGAACTCTTTCGATGAATTCAGTTTCTTTGATAATTTGCAGATACCACAACCGGGCAACAAGCGGGATAAACAAAGAAATAGCAACCGCACCTAAAATACCTAGTCGTAAACGCCTTGAGCGATCAAGCCCTCTTAGCCTATTCATTTCCCTCAGAGTCCGAAATCATTATCATCCTAGTCTTCGATCGAAACCAGCGGGGGTAACCCGTCTAGCACCGAATGCCCACGCCATCATAAAATGAACAGGAACCATCAGTAGGCCGGTATACAGGCTTGAGATGACCAGTATTTTTCCAAAATTACGATTGTATAAATTCGGTTCTGCTATGAGCTCCCCAAAAGTTACAAACAGAACAAGACCTACGGTAACTGCAGCAACAGATATTGTTATTCTAATAATCCATTCAGCCTCGTCTGATAAGAAGACCGCT
>CABZWT010000031.1:0-14685 GCA_902529525.1 Actinomycetota bacterium | reverse complement strand
TGGGCTGCAGTCTCTTCCATTTTAACTAGCTCAGCGTAACCGCCATGAGCGGCCAGAGACGGGTTGATGTGTTGATCAAGAAGCTGTTGAAGCTTCTCACTTATTGAGCCAGTTAGTTCTAGGTCTTCTCCTTCAAGCATATTCGGACGATTAGGATTACGAATAACTAGACCTCCCTGCATAGGGTTGCTTGGGAGGTCGAGGGTTGCGCCATTTAGATTTTCATAGCTTTCTTCAGGGACCAGAACTGTGAGGTCACCAATGGTCGAAATGACATCGTTGTCCAAGGCTTCGTCAATACTCTCGAAGGAGAGGTCATATGAGAATTCCGGTCCATTAACCCCGATTATTTGCACGCGTAAGGCCAGCTTCTCTGACCCTTCCTCCTCTGATCTAGCTTCTAAAACCTTTTCCACTGCGGCGTCTGTAACTAGCAGGCCTTTTGCAGTATCTTCACTGGTTTCAATTTGGTCAATGGTCATATCAAAATAGTATCCAAATTACGGCCAAGGGTTACAGCTTAGAGGGAATTTCACTCAAGATATCTCCGTCTTTGCCAGTGACGATCTACGGTACATGATGTGCCCTCGGTAAATTTCGATTTAAATAAATACTTTAAATTAATTCGTCGTCTATCGCTTGTTGCCCTTCTCATGATCGGGTTCACCTTACGGGTCTGGAACATAAATTGGGATGAAGGAACACACCAGCATCCAGATGAGCGCTATTGGAGCATGGTCACAGAAGATATCTCTTGGCCTGGAAGCGGAAATTACTTTAATTCGGCTGACTCAACTCTTAACCCATACAACCATCGCAGCACTTGGGTTTACGGAACACTTCCTCTCTTCATCACAAAGGCAGCAGCTAACTACCTTGAGAAAGACACACTAATTCCTAACGCAATTGTTAATTCGGCTGACAAATTAGGTATCGGATTGAAAGAAACATCAGGTGCAACTATCACCTCTAAAGCCTTCGATAGTGGTTATAAAGCAAATTTAATAGGCCGGCTTCTCTCTGCGATGATCGATACAGGAACAATCTTGATCGTATACCTACTTGGTCGAGAACTTTTTAACAGAAAAGTAGGTTTCATATCAGCCGCTCTACAAGCATTTACCACCCTTCATATCCAATACAGTCACTTTTATGGGGCTGAAACATGGGTGACGTTTTTCGCTGCTGCCACCGTGCTACTTTCCGTAAAGCTCTATAAGACAATCCGTTTAGCAAACGATCTGGACAAATTGTTCAGTCGAAGGGTAATACAGCTAGTTCTCTCAATCGGAGTTGTCTTTAGCCTTGCTGTAGCTTCTAAATTGAGTGGTCTAGCAGTAGGTATAGTTCCCGTAGTCGCAATTCTTTTGCCCTGTATAAACAGAATACATTCTAAAGAAGTATCCAAAATAGTTAGGGAGTTGGCGAAATTCTTGGGGCTGGCAATGTCGATTCTCGTCGTTGCATTTCTGTGTTTTAGGTTGTTCCACCCCTACGCATTTAGCGGTTTTATTGCCTTCGATGAAAGGTTTCTTTCAGATATCGAATACCTTCGATCTGTAAATTCCGGTGCCGATGTTCCTTGGGTTATCCAGTGGGTAGGAATTACACCTCTATGGTTCCCATTTAAGTCTATTTTCTGGCATGGCATGGGGCCGGGTTTAGCAGTTGCAGTTTTGGTCGGCCTTTGGTTAGCAGTTTCTGAAGTCATAAGGAAACGAAATCATGTGCTGATAATCCCTCTTAGTTTTGTCATAGTGATGCTTGGACTTGTAAGCCAGCAGTTCAATCCATTAATCCGTTATCTCCTCCCGGTATATCCAATAGCTATAACATTTGGCGGATTCGGAATCTACCGGTTATGGCACTGGGGAAAAGAAAAGAAGATTACTACTGAGAAAAAAATCGTCCTTTATCGACTTAGCCAAGGGGCATCTGCAATCCTTGTAGCCGGAACGCTCTTTTGGGGTTGCGCTTTTGTAAATGGCATCTATAACGATACTCACCCTCGAATATCTGCATCAGAATGGATTAATGAGAACATAGCCTCAGGCTCGACAGTTACTAATCAAATTTGGGATGATCGACTACCTCTATCTAGACCCACCGTTGCGCCGGTCCAGTTGAATTACGTTGACCTTGATTTATTTAGGTCAGACCGTTTCACCGACCAGGAATCCGAAAAATCTAAACTCGTTACTCTCGTAGACCAGCTTGAAACAGCTGACTATATCATTGAAGCCAGTAACCGACTTTATAGCTCAATACCGAGAATTCCTGCTGAGTATCCAGGGACAACTTCTTACTACAAGGCTTTGTTCTCAGGTGAGCTTGGGTTTGAGCTAGTTGCAGACTTTAAAAATTCCCCATCGCTCTTTGGTGTGGAGATTAGTGACGCTAACGGTGAGGAGACATTCACCGTTTATGACCATCCAAGAGTAACTATCTGGGAAAAGACCAATGGGTGGTCTAGAACGGAAGCTCTCAAAATCCTAAACCCGTTTCGTGCTATTCATGCACCTAATCTTGAGCCTAAGGATGCTAACTCCAATGCTCTTCTCCTTAGGCCCTCTGAGAGTCCATCTCGACAGAGCAATGCAACCTTTGATACTTCATTTTCACGAGGAAGTTATTTGGAAGTTCCTAACTGGGTTTGGTGGCTGATCTGGCTTCAGGTGGCTGCTTTTGCTGTATTACCGTGGTCTACTTTACTTTTTAGACAATTTGCGGATGCTGGATACGGTTTGAGTAAGGCTGTTGGATTTATTCTGTCCGGCGTACTTTTGTGGGTTTTTGTGGCGTGGGATGTGGTTGAATTTAACCAAACAACAGCCTTTACAAGCATCGCAGTGACTCTTTCTCTGGGGATGGCTCTGTGGTGGATACATCGGGCGCGGCTACGTCAGCTTTTCTTCGAGCACCGATCCGTGTGGCTTATAAGTGAAATTATTTTTCTAGCTATCTTTGTTTTCTTGCTAATTCTGCGTTCATTTAATCCAGATTTATGGGACTCCTACCTCGGGGGGGAGAAGCCAATGGAGCTGGGATACCTAACTGCAATAGGGAGGTCAACAGAGTTGCCGCCGTACGATCCATGGTTCTCAGGTGGTGCAATGAACTATTACTATTTTGGGTGGTTCCTAGTCGCCGTACCCATGCGCGCTTTGAAAATTCTTCCAGAAGTCGCATTTCAGTTCGGAGTGGCAACCTTTGGTGCTCTGGTCGGAGTAATCGTCTTTTCTCTGTTGTATAACCTTGTAAGATCGACTGGGGTATCAAAGGGGAAGCCCCTTCCATCAAAGGCAACCGCATTAAGAGCAGGAGTTCTAGGTGTATTTCTTTTTATGGGGTCGGGGACCTTTGACGCGCTTCGAGTGCACGCTAAACGCCTTCGTTCGGCAAATACTTGGGAGTTTGTGGAAGGATGGCCTATTCTGGGCGCCTTCTTCGAGCTGGTCGGGGGAACATGGGCATGGGTTACCGGAACTTCTCTGACAAGATTCGACTGGTGGGCCCCAAGCCGTGTAAACGCAGGAACTTTCGATATTACCGAATTCCCGTATTTCACTTTCCTTTTCGGGGATCTCCACCCACATATGATGGGGATGGCGGTAAGTGGCCTATTGCTTTCCCTATCGTTTGCATATCTCAGTTCATGCAAACACGGATCAAGGAGGAACGCCCTTGGCCTAGCTATCGGTATTGGGCTGCTATCAGGGATTGCAAGAATGACGAATACTTGGGATTATCCAACGTCGCTTCTTATATTGTTTGTTACTTTCTTTCTCGGATCTTTGATACGTTCAGATGTTTCAGCTGATGAAGATGGCAGAAACAAATCTCTCCTATTAGGAGTAGCCGGATTGGCCATATTGTCAAGTGCGGTAACCTCAAGTGGGAATACTCTGATGTACATACTTGGTGTAGTAGGTCTTCTAGGAGCTGTCTCTGCATTCAGCAGGCCTGCTATACAGCATCGCATCCTTCATTTCATCTGCCATTTATCTATAGCTGCTCTTACACATACCGCTTTGCTCTGGCCGTATCTTCGTGACACTCAAAACTTCAATGTCGGAATTCACCGGGCTCAATGGACTTCACCGCTCGATGACTTCTTATCTCATTGGGGAGTTTTTCTTGGAATAGCTTTCATTTTCTTTGGCATAAGTTCCACAAAACAGCGAAGAGAGCACAGAAAGCACAACATCACTGTCCATGTCCTTCCTGAAATTTTTCGGCGAAATAAATTGGTGAAGTCTTCGATACCAATCTTTTCTATCGGCCTACTAGGCCTGTGCCTTATAGAGGTGAGTGCAGCTTTCGCAATTACGATCTTCGGAGTTTTCTACTCTCTCATTCTCGCAGAATACGAATGTAGAAGAACAGACCCTGATGTCGGAAAGCTCTTCGCCATAATCATGTTTTTATTCGGATTTGCTGTTATTGGCGGGCCAGAGGTTATCACCATCAACAATGACGTCGCGCGAATGAATACTGTATTCAAGTTCTGGTTACAGGGCTGGCTTTTCTTCGCAATTGGCTCTGCCTTTGCAATACACCATATTTGGAGCTTCATCAAAGAGGCTCAGACCTCTAAGAAAGAAAAGCCGTCAATCTTTCGAGCTTCTCCTCAAATGGTCTGGCGACTTTTCGTTCTAGTAACAGTGCTGATCGGTATCACCTATCCCTTATTAGCTACGAAGCCGCGGCTTTCAACTAGGTTTAGTTCCGAGTACAAGGGCCTAAATGGTGTCGCATATCTAGATTATGACCCATCCATTATCAGAAGAGATCAAGGGACAGAAGAAGCTGCAACGGTGGTAAGGATCGCTGAAGATCTCCCCTTGATCCAATGGATAAGATCGAATGTAAGTGGAAGGCCCACAATTGTCGAGTGGACTGGTGATAGCTACGACTGGAATAGCCGCATCGCAATACATACGGGGCTACCTACCGTTCTAGGATGGTCGTCCCATCAGTACCAGCAGCGCCAGAAGTACGCCGACTGGATCTTTCAAAGGCGAATGGATATTCAGAACTTCTATACAGAAGGAACTCGAGAGACTATCTCAGAATTTCTTCTTACTTACGAAGTCGACTACGTGATCGTAGGGGTCCAGGAATATCGTTTCGGAACGCCAGATGTTTTAGTTTCATTTGAGGATCATCCTGCTTTAACTAAGGTATTCGAGCACGGAAGAAATGCTATCTATAACGTTGATGAGGATGCGCTTTGGACCTCAGTAAATTCATAGACCCAACTACCTATTCGATACGAGAAAATTAGTTACATTTTGGCATGATTTTTTATATTCTGGCTTGTCGCCGCGACGGGGAAACGGCGAATTAAAGTATGTCTCTGCCAACGCAAAGATCTCTTCTCTTATGTACACGGAACCGCTAAGCGAAGCAGGACATCGGCTACTTCCACTGTCCCAAGGCTCGCGATTCCAGACCCAATCAGCCCATGCGGAGATTAGATCTCCGAACTGACTTGGGTTGGCAATCCCAGTATCAAATTCAGGCACCCACCACCAACGGTGCTCGTATGGAATTTCAACATAGGCGCCATCTTCATCTCCGAGGTTTATCCGGTCCCAATGGGGAACGAAGATTATGTCTGCGCCAGAAGGAAAACTTTCATTTCCTATAACTGCATATGAGGACGAATGAAAGTCACGAAGATACCATCCGTATGGCCAATAGACGTCACTGTCAATCTTCACTTCCAAATGCTCACCAAAATGAGCGAGAGAAATCCGATCGAGTGTTTCGAGTTGTTTAGCCCATTCAACAACTTCGGGAGTTGCCTGGCCGGCCTGAACAAATAACTCCTGAGGTTCTCCCCCTCGTAAATAAGAACTATAGATACTAGTTACCGTGGCGTAACCGAATCCTAAAATGAGTAGCAAGCTGAAGCACACCGTCGCCCCCCTACTTTTTATTCCATCCCACATCGACTGGGCTCCTATACCACCAAGAATAACGATTGGTAAAAGAAGGTGAACGAGCAGCCATGGCATTCGCTCTCCTGCCCAAGAGTAAACAATCAAGCTTGCACATGCCCACCATGCGATGATTTGACCAAATAAATTTGGTTTACGAAGTACCGAGATCAAACCGGCAAAAGCTAAACCCAGCGCTATCCATTCGTAGGCTAACAAAAGCACTAGATAGTACTGCCATCGGGAATCGCCCCTTACGGTCGCTTGCTCACCTAGCCAATATTCGAAACCAGAAACTAAACCATTTCGAATCGCTCCATATGGTGCTGTTGTCACACCAGGGCCATCGAATTGCTGGAAGAACTGAGTAAATAACGCTACAAAAACTATCGCCGCTATGACCACGGCAAAAATCCAACCACCAAACCTAGGAACCATCAACGCTCGGAAAACGGGAACCTGAGAGAACGCACTCTTGCGACGAGCTGCTATGAAACCGCATACAAGAGCAATGAATGCTAGGACTGCCCCATAAAGTCCTAATTTGATAAGGGTAGGGCCGCCTTCTTGTTCTCCAGGATTTGTTCCAACCCAAAGGAATACAGCAATCATGAGACCCACACCTAGAAGGAAGAACCATCGGCGAATTACTTCTTCAGAAATAGATTGACCGTTGGTATTCTCAGACACTCTAGAACGAACAGATATCGTCCTTCGACCAACCCCTTCTATCCGCACCTCCCGTTTAAGTTCTTTGTATCTCGGCTTGCCTATCAGCGAACCTTCCGTTCGGTGCAAGGTTCCGGTCAGGAGATCCTGAGCGATAAGAACAATTCCGAATGAACCAAATATAAAGACTGTAAGGAAGACTGATTCTTTCACCGCCAAACTCAGCACAAGCAAACTCAGAAGTGCAATAGGGTGCCAGTTTCTGGGACTGTCAAGAAAGGAAATTAGCGTTATTACTGTCAAAAACGTTAAAGCAAGGAAGAGACTATCTTCTCTCCCAAATCTCGAGAAATACAGCATCGTTGGGCTTGTTAGGAGTAAAGCTACTGAAATAGAAGTTCCTATAATGCCAAGACTCCTTCGCCAAACCCATGGTAGAAGAACAACCGCTATGCCCGAGATAGCTGGAAGTAGGCGGGCGATACTGTCAGATTGCCCAAACAGCCAGAAAAAAGCAGCAGTTAGATAAAACCGTAGCGGCCCATGATATACGGGATCATACCCTTTATACGTTCCATCCAGGTATCGGAGCGAGAACCATGCGTCAAGGCTTTCATCATGGTGAAAAGCTCGGAGGCCTAGATATGACAACCTACTCAACACTGCTAGAAGGAATAGAAGTCCTATTAGGCGACGGACTCTCTTCCATGCGCCCTGAGAGACATACGCCCCATCACGCTCCCGATCGATATTTCTTCTGAAGGGTTCTTTGATTCTCGGACTAGCCATTCTTGCCCTGTGTTTCGTAGATCCAGTAACCGCCAGTGCTATAAACTAATGCACCAAAATGGTTCAAATAAGAATCATCAATACCTTGGTTTCTATCACTCTCAGGAATAAACATAGATTTTTCGTATGGTCCAACAACAATGTAGTCGATATCGTATCGACGGATAATTACATCAGCCTGACTTGGGTTCGCATACAGGTTCCTTAGATCTTGGTCTCGCGTGTACCAGTCAACACCTAGATCGTTCAGCCTGCCCGGAGAACCTGAAACTACGGTCCGCCCTGCTAATGCCCGCACAGGGTGAACATTGGTGTTCGCGCTAGCAAATACGGCATCCTGATCAGTGTTGTCTCTGACCCATTCCCCAACCAAAACATCTTCCCCAGAAAGATAATTAGCTGGGTAAGGGCCAGAACTCCCTTCGAAGGATCGCCATATGTCTAAGGTTCCTGACGAAGTTAAAGAGATTACCAGTAACACGGCTAAAATTTTTGCTGCGGTTGAATGAGCGAATAAACGACTCAACACCTCCCCGACTAATGGGGATGCTAAGAGAAGAAAGAAAACAACGTATTTGGCGTTATTCCCTGGCCAGAAATGCCAAATAGCTATGTTCGGGATAATGAGAAGCACGTAAATTGGAAGGAACCTATAACCGAGTCTCTTAATAGTGATCAAAGTTCCCGCAAGCGCTAATGGGATGAACAGGCCAGTATTTAAAAACCAGAAAGATAGAAAATCTAACGGCGTTCGCTCCCATGATGATTTTCCCAACATCCAAAAGGTGTGCCACTCTGAACCGTCCCGTTCGGGAAGCTGCCAAAGAAGAACAGGTATACCTAGACAAAGACTAGGGAATAGAAAAAATAGCCAGGATCTACTTCTATATATAACAGCCCAACACCCGCCCATAAGAAGAACAGCTCCAAAAGCAAAAACATGAAAAACTGGAAGAACGCCTGCAAAAATACCTGCAAAAATGTACGTCTTGGCGTTGTGCCGGTCTCTGTTCATCCACAAAAGAAAAATAATAATCAAGGTGGATGAAAAGCCAATAAGCGTTGGTCGTTGAGGGTACAGAAATCCGGTAACAGGATTATCTACCCAGTTTCTATCAAAACCATCGAATGAGTAACTTCTGGGTAAATCTGCTAGGACCGAAAACCCCCGCTCAGGAAGGTCTTCAACGAAGAAGCGGTAAAGGGCACCGGTCCCTCCTGCTGTAAGAAATACGCCGACAGATAAGCCAGCAGCTGCCCTATTGGAACAAAGCCTCTCGCACACTATAAACATAACAGCAGGAAAAGCTATCGCTAAAACAGCAGTGGAAACCTCTAGCGATCCCAGCAAACTCAAACCGAGAGGAATAAACATTGCAGAGAACCAATCTACGCCAAAATGGTATGCGAAACTTTCTCCAGCTGCAGTTGGAAGATTCAGTGAGAAATTATCAGCATAAGCAAAAGAAGCGACATACGACAGATGAGCTGACCAATCCCCGTAAACGGAAAGATGACCAGCTGATACTCCTCCGTCCAACGTTTTACCAAATGCATTTTGGAGAATTCGAATTGCCATGACTGCACTGATTAACAGAATACCGAGAAGCGGCTTAGGGCTATCCTTATCTTTCCAAGAGTAGGTTGCCCTGTGCAGGAAACTATTTAGTTCTATCTTGATTGTCTTTCTATTGAGAAAAACAAGTGGAGAGACCATAGCAACACAGAAGGCAACGGTGATTAAAACCATTAAGCCAGTAGCTCCTACCAGGGATGCTACAACGAAACCTACAACGGAAATCATTACTGAGCCGATCACGACTCCGAAGCAGACTCTCTCTTCAAGCCGTAAATTAACACTTGTGACATAGGTAAGAGAGAACCCGATAGATGCAAATCCTAAAATAAACAATACAACGAGAAGATTCACAGCCTTACCCCGAAAATGTACCCCGACATAGCCCTATGCTAGCCAGCGCGAATCACTGAGGTAGAAACCGGCCACACACTGGCCACGGGTACCACCCATTTAGATGGTATAAATACCTTGCTCTTGCATCCTGTTCTTCAGGTGGAGCTTTCGAAGGGTCCCCCTCACCCCCAACTCCTACCCAAGTAATTAAGTCAAATTGGTAAGCTCCGTAATATCCATTACCAGTCGAAATATCATATTGCTCTGTCGACTCGCAGAATCGAAGTTTTCTCCATTGCTCATCGGAAGGTTCAACTCGGCGTTTCTGAGCCTTCAGCACATCCGCAGACGCATGAATCTGTGCGATCTCAACGACATACTCCGCTCTTAAGATCTTCTCTTCTGCCTGACTACGTTTACCTTTCTCAAGAAGAATAGAAACCAGAATGTCATCTATTTGACTGGCAAGTTCGAGCATAGCGAAGGAAGCAACATCCTTCATTTCTTCATAAGCTTGAGATTGCTTCTCTACTGCTTCAGTAGTCTCTTTAAGAATTGCACGACGAAAGATCAAGTCCCCAACATTTTTAGAATCAAGTAAATAAGCTGCACTACTAACGGAGTCCCCTCCCATGAACGCTTCAATGGCAAGCTTTCTCGTTAAGTCTTCGGCCTCTTTCATCTCCAAAAGAAAAGAAATCTCAAGTGCTTCTTCCTTATTCTCTGCACGAAGAAGCCCGGTGAGTTCCTGCTCTTTCTCGTCTATGTTCATCTCAGACAATTGAAGTTCTGCTTCTGCAGCAGTTAATTGCAAGAGAGCTTCCTCCAAATCATCCCATGGAGGGGAATCAGTTTGAATGAGCGCACCTGATGAAGATGATTGCAAAAGTAACAATGGGCACAGAACAAGAGACACTACTACGAGTGCCCGATTTCGGCTTGTTTTGATCCGATCAGAGTATAGAGACTGCTTCCCCATTATTCCGTGGTAGCCGAAAAACTAGTATCTCCGCAAATATAGATTCTTCTATCTATAAGCATCTAGCCAAACCTGGCGCTACCGTTTTGCTTGTGCCAGAAGGACACACAATTCATCGTCTAGCAGAAGATCTAGAATCAGACCTCCAAGGTGGCCCTATTAGTGCTTTTTCTCCTCAAGGGCGATTTACTGACGGAGCGTCTCTCATCAATGGATGCCTATTACTTCGAAGCGAAGCGTGGGGGAAACATCTATTTTGCTGGTGGGATAACGGAAGTATCCTGCATATTCACCTCGGACTTATTGGAAAGCTACGAAAGTTTAAGATTGAGCAACAGCCATCAGAAACGGTGAGGCTGAGGCTTGAGTCCAATTCGACCGCTTGGCAACTCACAGGACCACAAACCTGTTCAGTCATCAATGAGGAGGACTGGGAATACCAGATTTCAAAATTGGGGCCAGATCCACTACGGCTAGGAAAACGCGGGAAAAAACAATTCTCAGAAAAAATTCTGAGTACATCACTTCCCCTAGGGTCCGCACTCCTTAAACAAGACCTTATCGCTGGAATAGGGAACGTGTACCGCTCGGAGATTCTATTCATAAATGGAATCCACCCTGAAATCGCTGGAAAGAACCTCACAAAAACAGAAGCTGACAAAATCTGGGATACTTCAGTTGTGCTTCTTCGTAAAGGTAAAAATTGGAACAAGATTATAACCGTAACTCATGACGACCACGGCGGCCGGGTCACAAAGAAGACACTTCGCGAAAATGCCCTCTATGCATATAAAAGATCCGGATTTCCGTGCCGGCGATGCGAGACGCCCATTATTCAAAGTACGATGGCAGGAAGATCAATCTGGTTCTGTCCTTCATGTCAGAAAGGACCAAATGCCTGAATACGAAGCGATCCTAATACTTTCATTTGGCGGACCAGAATCGAAAGAAGATGTTATCCCTTTTCTGAAAAATGTCACCGCTGGAAAAAATATCCCCCTTGAACGATTACAGGAAGTCGCAGCTCAATATGACCTATTTGATGGGGTTAGCCCGATAAACCAGCAGAACCGAGACTTTATTAGGGTCCTTGAAGAAGAATTAAGGCAGCATGATTTAAATCAGCCCATCTATTTCGGAAATCGTAACTGGGAGCCTTTTCTTCAAGATACCGTCAAGCAAATTGTCGATGATGGCCACCGGAAGGTTCTAACTTTCGTTACCAGTGCCTTTGGCTCATACTCAGGCTGCCGCCAATACCAAGAAGATATCGACCGAGCAATCCAGAACATTCAAGTTGAGAATCTCACAATTGATAAAATCAGATTGTTCTGGAATCACCCAAAATTTCTTTCAGCAGTTGCAAGCCGAATCGAGACAACAATGAAAGACGTTCCTCACGCCAATCGCCCTCATACAAAGCTTCTTTTCACTGCCCATTCCATACCGAAAGCTTGGGAAAAGACAAGCCCATACACTTCCCAACTGCTAGCCATCTCCAATGAGATAAGCCAAAGGGTTGCCCCTGACCTCCAATGGGACCTGGTGTATCAAAGCAGAAGCGGCCCTCCAGCAGTCCCGTGGCTGGAACCGGATATTGTCGACCATCTTGACGAAATCGATACAGAGGAAATAAGTACCGTCGTCGTCGTTCCGATAGGATTCCTCTCGGATCATATGGAAGTAAAATTTGACCTTGATACACAAGCTGCCAATCACGCAAGAGAAATAGGAATACAGATGCTTCGGGTCCCGACAGTTGGACTTCACAAGACATTTATCACAATGACTAAAGAACTTATTGAAGAGGCCATCGAAGAAAAGAAACCAATAGCAGAAATCGGGACTCCATGGATGTGCCCGCCAGAGTGCTGCGCTATTAATACAAAGCCAGCGTCTCGCCGCCCAAATCGGGAATCGTAAATTGGATATACGCCTTACTGACCTAGCTGTTGTAATTCCGGCATACAACGAAGAGAAGAACATTAGAGAGTGCATAGAATCTTGGCTTCATGTCCTTACAGATCTCGAGATCCACTATCTGCTAATTGTTCTCAATGACGGGTCACGGGACAAAACTCAACAAGTTCTATCTGAATTCTCTCAAAATAAATCTATTCAGATAGTGAACAAAGCAAATGAAGGTCACGGGCCAACGATACTTCGCGGCTACCACATAGCGGCAGGATTGGCAGAATGGGTTTTTCAAATTGACAGCGATAATGAATTACCTGCTGAAACATTTCATACTTTCTGGAACGCTAGACATGGTAGGAACGCAGTGCTCGGTTTCCGAGTCGGACGAGAGCAATCTTTCGTTCGGAAAATAATTAGCAGAACGGCAAAAATTAGTACAAGCGTGCTTTATAAATGCCATCATAAGGATGTGAACATCCCGTATCGTCTCATACGGTCGGACGATCTTATTCCTATTATCAGCCACATCCCTCATGATACGTTTGCGCCTAATATTGCTATCAGCGGAGCACTCGCCAAAACAGGTGCCGCTGTCAGTGAGCTACCAGTACCATTTGAACCAAGAGCTCACGGTGTAGCCTCGCTTACTGACTTTTCAGCCTTTACAAATGCAGTAAAGTCCCTGATACAAATCGCCCGTATCTCTAGGTCCTTCTCATGACTTCACCACGAATAGTAATTATTGGGGGTGGCCCCACAGGTTTGGGTGCCGCACATAGACTCACTGAACTAAAAAATGAGAATTGGACTCTTCTGGAAAGGTCAGCAAAGTTCGGCGGCCTAGCATCAACGGCAATAGACGACCAAGGCTTCCTTTGGGATTTGGGAGGTCACGTCCTCTTCTCCCATTACGAATACTTTGATACCCTCCTAGATGACCTCGTTGGGGACGACTGGTTTCATCACGTACGTGAAGCATGGATATGGACACATAACCGGTGGATCCCGTACCCCTTTCAAAATAACCTCTGGCGACTTCCTGAGGAAGACCGCACAAAATGCATTGACGGACTTACCGAACTTCAACAGAATCCATCCGAAACGACTATCAATACATTCGACGACTGGATCACATGCTCACTCGGTGAAGGAATAGCTGACGTTTTTATGCGCCCATACAACTTTAAGGTATGGGCATTCCCTCCAGATCAATTATCTGCAGAGTGGGTGGGTGATCGTGTCGCCACCAGCAATCTAGAAAAATTGATACACAATACAAAGACACAAACAGATGATGTGGGTTGGGGGCCGAACTCTACTTTTCGATTTCCTGCCTCCGGCGGAACAGGGAGAATCTGGTCTGCACTTGCTTCGAAGCTACCCCAAGAAAATATGAAAGCCTCGACAACTGTTACTTCAATAAATCCACATGAAAAAACGGTTTGCTGTCAAAACGGCGGGAAATTCAGCTACGACGCATTAATTTCTACAATCCCAATGAATGAACTAGTCACGCTCCTGACCGATAGCCCAATGTTTGAAGGGAAAAGCGAAGCTTTTCGCTGGTCAAGCACTCACGTAATAGGAATTGGGATGAAAGGGACCCCACCCAAAGACCTAAAACAAAAGTGCTGGATGTACTACCCCGAACCAGATGTCCCCTTTTATCGAGTAACTATCTTTTCAAATTATGCGCCAGCGAATGTTCCATCGCCTGGAGAACAGTGGTCATTACTATGCGAAATATCAGAATCAGAAATAAAACCAGTGAACCACGAAAATATCCTGGCAGAAACTATCCAAGGGTTACAGCAGGTAGGGCTTATCAATAACCCCGATGAGATTATAAGCCGATGGAAAACTTTTCTACCTTATGGATACCCAACTCCATTTCTTGGGCGTGATGAGCTGATCGAAAGCATTGAACCGACCCTTCGATCAATGAGAATATACTCTCGAGGCCGATTTGGAGGATGGAAATACGAGGTATCTAACCAAGATCATTCACTTATGCAAGGTGTAGAGGCCATCGACAATATTCTTTTCAAAGAAGATGAAATAACTTACTTTTCTCCGAAGACAGTAAACGGCCGCTGAATTCTTCCTTTTTAAAATCCTCAACTAGCTAGATCATCTCTAAGAAAACACAGCTTCTAAAGGATTGACACATAATCTACGAACAGATCGATTATTTTCGTAGAAGGCCGTACTTGCAATTTATGTACCGCCTTATATCTCCAGATTGCCTAAGACATTAACGAAAGGGATACGATGGCCCGCCAAGAACAGCTACCGTTACAACCATTCGCTCGGGAAATACGTGAAGTCCCTGTAGCAGCGGAAATGTCAGAATCGTTTCTTGCTTACTCCTTATCTGTAATTACCGCTCGAGCTATTCCAGATATACGCGATGGCTTAAAACCCGTTCAAAGACGCATCCTTTATTCCATGCTTGGGATGGGACTACGACCAAC
>CABZWT010000030.1:0-14952 GCA_902529525.1 Actinomycetota bacterium | reverse complement strand
GTTGACTCCGGCTTCCTTTGCTTCCGCTAATGCTCGATCAATGAGCGCCCAGCTTGTCTCTGGGTCGAGTGCATACTCTTCGGGGATAGGTACACCAACCAAGATTCCTTGAGGAAGTCCTAGAGCAGATGCATTCTCGAAAACGCTTACAATCGTCTCTGGATCTTCGACCGAAGGAATAGGTAACCTGCTACTTCGAAGGTAGAAGGCTGGGAAGTCTGACGTATTCCAGCCGAGGACAGGCACTCCTAAGCTCTCCAACATTTCTAAGGTTCGGGAAAGATCCAAGAAAGCTTTAGCCCCAGCACAGACGCAGACAACTTTGTGACGTGCAAGTGCGTATAAGTCGGCGCTTAGGTCGCCAGATTCGAGATATCCATGATGCACTCCACCAATTCCTCCTGTGCAGAAAACTTTTATCCCTGCTGCTGCCGCTATTGCAAGAGAAGCAGAAACTGTTGTAGCTCCAACGCTTCTATCTTCTGCCATAGAAAGAACTAAGTCGCGAGACGCTACTTTCGTCTCACAACTAAGAATCTGCTCCCATTCCGTGCTATCAATCCCCAGTCGCGCTTCTCCGTCTATGACCGCCGTAACCGCTGCTACAGCTCCATTGTTGTGAATTGTAGAAACGCAACGTTGGAGTGCCTCACCATTTGAAGGCTCTGGTAGTCCAAGGGTGCTAAATACTGTTGACTCCAAAGCAACAACCGGCAACCCATCTGATATGGCGTCTGAAACTTCTTCGGAGAGTCGAACTTTTCCCACATAAACCATACCAGCAGTGTAGGGGAGGATTCGCGACGGTGATGAAGCCAGCTCTTAAGAATCAATACTAGAAATGAAGTCGGGTAGCTCTCGTATCGATTCTAAGATTGGGTAGTCATTTCTGTCGTTTTTTCCTGCGTGCTCAGTTTCATACTGCCAAGTTGTTTCATGGGGTATGTGTACGGCCTGACTTCCGATCTCGATAACCGGAAGGATATCACTCCGAACACTATTGCCTACCATTAGGAACTCTTCAGGTTCCACACCCATCTTTGTGAGAGTTGCCCTGTAGGTATTGCTATTTTTTTCTAGCAAGATTTCTATATCTGTTACGTAAGGGGCTAAACCAGAATCAAGAAATTTCTGTTGCTGGTGGAAAGCATCACCTTTAGTGATGACGTATATAGCAAAGTGGTTTTGCAAATAGGACATTACATCTACCACGCCAGGAAGCAAATTAACAGGGTGATGCAGAAGCTCTTTCCCCCATTGAATAATCTTCGCAGTATCACCACTACCTATATTGCCTTGAGTGAGATGATGGGCAGATTCGATCATTGAGAGCGTGAACGATTTCACGCCATAACCAAGTTCAGATAAGTTCCTTTTCTCAGTTTCGTAGAGTTCTTTGCCGATGTCAGCTTCTACGCCATATGATTTGATCAATTGAGTGAACTTTTTCTCTACCTCACTGAAGAACACTTCACTTTCCCATAATGTATCGTCAGCATCGAAGCCGATACTGCTAATTGTGTTCATTGCTATTCCCTTTAGTTTGGCTGTTGGGAAGGTACCAATTGGATAGGACTGAATTTAGGTCTTCTTTTAGCTGAGAAGAAATAAATGAACTAGATAAAGCATTTCTCATTAACGTGTACACCGTAGTGATATCCCATCCAAATGTTTCTGAACATATGTGGAGTTCCTTCGAAAGAGAGGTGTTAGACATAAGTCGGTTATCTGTATTTATAGTAGCGCATAGCCCCAGATCTATAAAATGGCTTATGGGGTGCTCCGATAAAGAATCGACAGCACCTATGTGAAGATTTGAAGAAGGGCATAGCTCCAATGCAATTTGTTGATCGAGAAAAAATGAGAGAAGTTTACCTTCCTCTATCCTTGAATCTTCATCACTGGGCACCTCTTCTTGTAAACCAATCCCATGGCCGATTCTAGAAGCGCCGCAATCTTCAACAGCCTCTCTTATGTAGTCAACACCTCCTACCTCTCCAGCGTGGATTGTCACAGGAAAATCTTCATCTATTGCTAAATTAAAGGCTTCTATGTGGCCGGAAGGTGGATATCCGATTTCTGGTCCGGCAATGTCAAAACCGACAACTCCCTTTGACCGGAAATGTAAAGCATATTCCATCATTTCTTTACTCCGAGCCCTAGATCGAATAGCGCAAATTAAGGTATTCATGATGATCCCTTTTCCCTCTGAACCCGACTTGAAGCCCTCTAGGACACTTTCAATAACTTGGGTCACTGTAAGTCCTTTAGAAAGATGCAATTCGGGGGCAAATCGAACTTCGGCGTAAATAATCCCATCCCTAGCGAGATCCTCAGCGCATTCTGCCGCAACTCTGTATAGGGCATCCTGAGTTTGCATGACTGAAAGAGTATGCGAAAAAGCTTCCAAGTAAAGCTCAAGGTCCTTCCTATCTGCAGTTGCAGCCATCCAGTTATCAAGCTCGGTTACGTTATATGTTGGAAGACTTTTAACTCCTAAGTCCTTCGCTAGTTCAACTATGGTTGAGGCTCGTAGCCCTCCATCTAGATGATCATGTAGAAGAACCTTTGGGGCGGTTCGAATAGTTTCTGGAGACAACATATGTGTTCGCTAATCTACTATTTGTGTCTCAAATCCACGAAGAGGCATACCATCAGACCGCTGGAGCCAGTTGTCTTTGGGGTATTCGGCACTCTCTTCTATCAGATGAAGAGTGAATGCGTGACGCGAACGAGAAGACGTGTTCGGTCCAGACCAGTGGGGGAGAAGTCCATCGAGAACAACTAAGGTTCCCTTCTTCGCTTCGATCGGAACTTTCCTTTCGGTCGGGAAAGGATCAGGGTTGAGAGTGATCATTTCCGTACCTCCTGAAGAGTTTCTTCGGAAGCGCTGACGAGGCTGCTCCTTGTGTAGCCCAGGAAGACACCACAAACATCCATTTTCGATAGTGGCATCTTCTAGGGCAACCCAGAGTCCTTTTACTGATGGAGGGTCTGTCCATAGAAAGGGGTGGTCGGTGTGCCACACAACTTCTCCACCTATCTTAGGAGGCTTAAAGATGTACATCGATTGGAGCAACAAAGGGCTTAAAAAACCCACGTCACTAGCCAGTTTCGCAAGTTTTGGTTGTCGTACGAAATTAGAGAAGACGGGGTCTAAATCATGCAAGGCATGACCGACCTTGTTTAACGTTAGTTCAAGCGGGCGGGATTTATCGATGGCTTCAGAGTCTTCAAAGAAGAACCGGATTTTATCTCCCGATGTTAGGAAGTAGTCTTCCTGCGTATGCGTGTTATCGGTCGTTGAAAACACAGTCTCTTTCTCTTGGGGCCGGTATTGGCTCAACAGTTCAGTCATCCGGTTTTGAACGCTGTCACATTCATCTGTAGTGAAGAATTCTGGTATCACCAGAACTCCGTCATTCTCGAAGTCTTGAATTTGAGTATCTGAGAGTTCAGGCATGGATTTATGTTTGTCCGCGTCGGTATATTTGTCCATTCGCTGCTGGCATTCGCAGACGTTGGGCGAAGAATATTAAGACAACGATGACAATAACGTAGGGGAGTATTTTAACCCACCAATCTGGAACAGTGTCTGCGACGAAATACCATATGGCTGATAGTGCTCCGAGAACAAATGCTATTGCAGCATCAGCATGCTTGCTCTTTCGAATAGCCCATAGGGTTACTCCGAAAAGTGCTATGGCATTAACCAGAAGTAAGGCGTGGGAAGCAAACCCATCAAAATCTCCGAATTGCAGGGCATACGGATATCCGAATAGTAAGGCCGCTGCAAGAATGCCTCCTGGCCTCCAGTTTCCAAATATTAGCGCTGCGAGACCAATGAAACCCCTGCCGGTAGTTCCGCCTTCTTGGTATATGGATGACATTTCTATAGTGATAAAAGCTCCACCGAACCCAGCTAAGCCGCCGCTGATCATTACTGCAATGAACTTATATCGGTAGACATTC
Source organism: Actinomycetota bacterium (assembly GCA_902529525.1). GTDB lineage: Bacteria > Actinomycetota > Acidimicrobiia > Acidimicrobiales > UBA8592 > UBA8592. Next base: position 10,980 of record CABZWT010000030.1, on the reverse strand, counting down.
ACACCTTGAGATTCGCCTGCCCATGGGTCTTCACCGCTGATTCGAACTCGAAGGCCGAAACGGGTTCTCCACAATACCCATGCAGAGAGTGGGACTAAAAGCAAGGCGACGATCGTCGCCCAAGAAGTTTGGGTAAGTACCCCTCTAAGTACATTTCCTGTATCACTTAGTATCGGGATGTCCTTGTCTCCTAACCACTTTAAGAAGTTCGGGGTGTCATAGCCACCAGCGAGGAAAGGCATTGTGAACTTATCGACGCTCTCAACTCTTGGAGATTGAGTGACGGACCCTCCCTGATAGCCAGTGAAGATCTCAGAAGATAAAAAGCGCGCAGCAAATGGTCCAAGGATGTTAATAGCTACTCCTGAAATAATATGGTCAACTCCAAATCCCACTGTTGCTATAGCGTGGATGAGGCCTCCAATTGCACCTCCAATAATTCCAATTAAGATTCCCGTGTATGGGCCGAAGTTAAATGCCCCCCAAGCTCCGAACCAAGTTCCAAGTATCATCATGCCCTCTAGGCCGATATTTATAATTCCTGCTCTTTCTGCGAAGAGCCCCCCAAGTCCAGCTAAGAGGATAGGGATGCTCCATTTAAGCGCTGTTTGAGAAGTGGTCATTGCAGTCAGATGACTCGTCTCGTTTTGCCCTAATTCTTGTACGAGTGTTAAAACAAGAATTCCAAGGGTTGCGAAAGAAGCCCACCTCGCCCATGTAGGAAGCCGTCGGATCTGGTTCAAGATCATTGTGTCTCTCCCTCAAGCAGAGCGGAGGCAAGTCTGGCTTCTTCTCGAATTCTGAATCGTTGAACGACTTCGTATGCAATAACCGCCGCAAGCAGGATAATCCCTTGCATGATAAAGACAATTTCTCGAGATGCTGAACCGGTTACTTGAAGGACACCTGAAGCAGTGTCTAGAAAAGCAAAAAGAAGGGCGCCTATTGCTATGCCACCAGGATGATTTCTTCCGAGAAGGGCAACTGCAATCCCAGCGAATCCTAACCCCCCAACAAAGTTCGGGTTGAACCTCCCGAGTTTGGCAATCTCAGCCATTCCCACCAATCCTGCAACTACCCCAGAGAGCACCATTGCACCAAGAACCATTTTTTTGTCAGATACACCCCCAACACGGGCAGCGAAAGGATTAATTCCCGATGCTCTGAGATCAAATCCAAATCTCGTTCTATTAATCAAAATGTGGTAGAGAATCCCCACAGCTACAGCAACTAAAAATACGCCAGTCAGTTCCTTGCCTTTTCCAATTTCACGTGTGAAAAGTTCAAGCCAGCTATTGATATTTGGAATGAGCCCTGATTCATCAATAGGTTCTGTGCCAACCCCAAGATTCGTTGCAGTAGCATCAACCGATCCACCAGCCTGCCACTCTCGAACAAGCCAGGCAATCAGCCCAGAAATCGCTATAGCGTTTAGCATGATAGTAGATATAACTTCATTCACACCTCGAGTTACTTTAAGAACTCCAGCAACTCCTGAATATGCTCCACCCACCAGCATTGCTACCAATAAGATCAGGCCGACATGGAGAACCCCGGGTAACGAGACTGAGGCACCGACATATGCTGCGACAATTGCCGCCAACCGGTATTGACCTTCGACTCCTATATTGAAGAGATTCATTCGAAAGCCAATAGCTGCGGCTACTCCAGAAATATACAACGGAGTAGCCCGGTTAAGAATATCTACTTGAATTTCCAGCCTGCTGCCATATTCAAACATGTCTCCATAAGCGGTGAAAGGGTTACTTCCGGCGATGAGGAGAAATACGGAGGAGGCAATGGTTGCGAAAACAACTGCTGCGAGCGGCGCTGCCAAGGCAAGCATTATTCGGCGAACGGTTTCGTTCTTCATTCAGCGCTCTCTTCAGTAGTTGCGCCAGTCATGTATGCGCCTAGGCTCCTCGGGGTGATTTCTGAAGGGTCGAGCTGTGCAACAATTTGGCCCCGAAACATTACGACTATTCGATCGGACAAGCCAATAAGTTCATCAAGGTCAGCAGAAATTAATAGAGTAGCTAATCCTTGAGATCGTGCTTGGCGTATTTGTTCCCACACTGATGCTTGGGCACCGACGTCTATGCCGCGAGTTGGATGAGAAGCCACCAGAACTGATGGTTCTGATACCATCTCACGACCCACTATTAGTTTCTGTTGATTCCCACCTGATAGTGCATGGGCGGACACCTCAACGTTCGGAGTTCGCACATCAAATTCACTTCGTATGCGCTCGGTTTGCGAGCGGGATCCTTCTCTATCAATGAACCATTGGTTCCATCCTCTAGAGAAAGGTCTTACGGTTTGGTGCCCCAGCGCAGCATTCTCCCATAGTGGAGCTGTTAGGAGCAAGCCTTCCTCTTGCCTGTCTTGGGGGATGTATCCTAAACCGTTTTCGCGGCGTGATCGAACAGAGGCGCTAGTAATATCTCTACCAGTCATATGGACGCTACCAGCATCTATCCTTTGGGTGCCTAAGATCGCTCCTACCAGTTCGTGTTGGCCATTGCCTTCGACGCCGGCTATTCCCAAGATCTCACCCTGTCGTACCTCTAACGAAACCGCATCTACTATTGGTCGTTCGTCTTCGTCAAGCACAGTCACATTGTTGAGTTTTATACCAATCTCCTCACTAATCTTCGAATCAGTGATCAGCGGCTTTGGAAGCTCTGAACCCACCATTAATTCTGCGAGGTCAGTAGCTGAAACCTCAGATGGTTTGACAGTCGCAACGGTTCTTCCTTGCCGAAGAACCGTGATCGTGTCAGCAATCTCTAGAACTTCTTCGAGCTTATGGTCGATAAAAATGATGGTTGCGCCATTAGCTTTAAGCTCTCTCATGTTCCGGAAAAGCTCTTCAACTTCCTGAGGGACAAGAACAGCAGTTGGCTCATCAAAAATTAAAATTTTTGCGCCCCTAAAAAGCACTTTAATGATTTCTACTCGTTGTCGTTCACCAACTTCTAGGCTCTCAACCAAGTCGTATGGGTCAACTGTAAGTCCGTAAGCTCTCCCAACTTCATCAAGGTGTTCACTTGCGGAATCAAAATCGATTAACCCGCCCTTTTGTATTGGCTCTGCGCCAAGAATGACGTTTTCGAGAACTGTTAATTGGTTCGCAAGCATGAAGTGCTGATGCACCATTCCTATCCCTGCTTCAATAGCTTCATTTGGCGACTGGAAGGTCCGTCGCTCGCCAAAAAGATTCATTGTTCCTTCGTCAGGAGGCTGCATGCCATAAAGGATCTTCATCAGCGTTGATTTACCAGCCCCATTTTCACCGCAGACGGCATGAATTTCACCTTCCTCCACAGTGAGATTCACGTTGTCGTTCGCGAGAACTCCTGGAAAGCTTTTCGTTATTCCGATGAGTTCTATAGCCGGTTCCAAGACTTCTCCTTGTATATGCAACGAGTGAGGCTGGTATCCCACACCCTACCTAGTTTTACAACCGTGGTGAAGGACCAGCCTCACTCGTTATGAGTTTTTTCTAGTTGCTAACTCAATTACTCCATTGAGTCTGGAACTGAAATATTCCCTGCAACGATGTCAGCTTTGAAAGCTTCTAGTTCGTCGACAATATCATCAAGGTATCCGCCTGATGTCGAGTATCCGACGCCATCGTCACTTAGGCCGAATGCTGTTTGGCCTGCTTGGAATGTTCCATCGATGTGACTTTGGATAGCGAGGAAGACTGCATTGTCAACTCTCTTGAGCATAGAAGTCAGGACATATTCTCTGACAGCTTCATCAACCGTGTTGTACTGGTCAGAGTCAACTCCGATACCCCATACTTTCGAGCCTGAGCTTTCGCTTACTTCCATTGCGGCTTCAAATAGGCCGGCTCCGGATCCTCCAGCTGCGTGGTACACAATATCTGCACCATCTGAGTACATGGCTAGAGCAATCTCTTTGGCGCGGTCTGGGGCGTTAAACCCATCAAAATCTGGGAACTCCGTGATGTACTGGGAGATGATATTGATGTCTGGATTAACAGCTTTCACTCCGGCGGTGAATCCAGCTTCAAACTTCTCAATTAAGCCAAAGCAACATACACCTCCGATGAAGCCAACGGTTCCTGTCTCTGTCTTCAAAGCGGCAGCAGCACCGACGAGGAATGACCCCTCATGCTCAGCAAAAGTTAGACCTGCTGCGTTATCCGCAATTGGCCCACCAGCTTCAAAGTCCATCATTGCGTCATCGATGACGGCAAAGTTTGTACCTGGATTATTTGCTGCGACAGTTGCTGCATCGCCAGCGAACAAGAACCCTACAGCTATGACAATTGGGTTGTTGTCAGCTTGTAGCTGAAGTAACTCAGCACGATTTGATCCATCGTCATTTGGTGATGATTCGCTAAATGCTATTCCGAGTACAGACTTAGCACATTCAATGCCAGCTGCTGCGGAGTCATTAAACGACTGATCTCCACGCCCACCGATATCGAAAACAAGCCCTGCGGTCACACCGTCTCCGTTGTTATCTCCATCTGGACATGCTGCCGCCTGTCCGGCATCTTGGTTAACCCCGCTACCTCCGCAAGCGCCAACAAAGAGCCCTAAGACTGCCACAAGGGTGGCAATCAACTTAAAATTTTTACGCATTATTCCCCTCCACTTGGTGAATATTGTCGGAAGATTTCCCGACTCGGATGAAACACTAGTCGGAACATTCGCTACGCGCTCATTAAATGGATAAATATGAGGAAAATAAACTTCGAAAGTTAATTATTCTCACTTTTTTCAGAGATTCTTCTGAAATTCACTATCTTTCTTCTCTGCGGTACGCCTGACCTAGAGCAGCTGGCGCAGAAGAAGGCCGGTTTCTGGCCCGAATAGAAATGGCAATAAGAACGCCGATGGTGAGGACATATGGGATCATAGAAAGAAGAATCGGAGAAAAATCGACACCAAATGTTTGTAATCTGGTCTTCAAAGCTAGTAGCCCGCCGAAAAGAAGCGCTCCAATGGCGCACCTACCTGGACGCCATGCACCAAAGATAACCAACGCTACTGCTATCCAGCCTCTTCCAGCTGTAACTCCTTCAGTCCACTGAGGAGTTAGGCTCAGAGTTAAATAAGCACCAGATGCTCCTGCTAGAGCACCACCCATGGCGACAGCACCTAGACGGAGTTGAACTACTGAATGGCCTGAAGCATCAACGGTTGAAGCAGATTCGCCAGCCCCTCTAAGGGCTAATCCGGTTCGAGTTCTGGTAAGAACAAAAGATGTTGCAATTCCACACACAACAGCGAAATAAACAATCGGAGATTGAGTGAACAGAATCGGCCCGACCCACGGAATATCCGATAGGAAACCCCAATCGACCGGTGCAAGAACTGCTCCAGGGGGCCTTCCTACAGCATTCTTACCCACATATGCTGACATCCCAAGGCCGAGAATGGTTAGCGATAGTCCTGAAACTACTTGTTCTGCTCCAAGAATAACAGTAAATAGTCCATGGATGAGAGCGAATAATGCACCAACCAGCATGGCTACAATAAGCCCCAGCCACGCATTTTCGGTTTCGAGAGCGACCATAAATCCTGTTACAGCTCCCATAGCCATCATCCCCTCGACTCCGAGATTAAGAATGCCAGCTTTTTCTGAAATGAGCTCACCAAGGGCGGCAAGATACAACAAGGCTCCAAAGGAAACAGCGGCAGTTAGTAGCCCGATCATTGATGCTTCACTCACTGAGGCCCTCCTTGCCTACCTGTTTCTCTTTCTGGACACGCTTCAGGCTGTACCGACTGAATACGCCAGCTCCGATTGCGCCAAAGAGAATGAGGGCTTGAAGGATCGTAGAAACAGATGATGAAACCCCCATTGTCTGGATGCTAAGCCCTCCAACTTGCACTGCGCCAAAAAGCAGGGCCACCGCTGCGACCCCTGATGGCCTCATAAGGGCAAGTGCTGCAACAATGATTCCCGCGAATCCATATCCTGCTGATATTCCTTCTACAATGCGATCCGCATTACCAGAGAGTTCTATTCCTCCAGCAAGTCCCGCAATCCCTCCACTTAGAACTAAGACAGTCATGATCTTACGCTTCAAAGAAATTCCTGCATACCTAGCTGTTTCACCAGATGACCCAGCTACTCGAAGCTCATACCCCCATGCCGTTCTGCTTGCTACCAGGCCGAAAAGAGCAATAACCACCAGAGCAATGACCGCTCCCCAATGCGCCCGTTCGAATAGATCTGGTAGGCGGGCCTCACCCGGTAGCATCGGAGCTAAGGGAAATCCTTTAGAATCAGGATCTTTCCATGGTCCATGAATAAGCCACTGAAGCAATCGCAGCGCAACCTCATTCAACATCAGTGTGGTAATGATTTCATTGACACCTATTTGTGCTCGGGCGACGGCTGGGCCTAAACCGAGTAAAGCACCACCAAGGATCGAAGCGAGGAGCATGATAGTAATTAGAAGGGGGCTAGGCCAACCTTCACCGATTCGCGCCATCCAAGCAGCCATCATAGCTCCAGCAAGGATTTGCCCTTCAGCGCCGATATTCCAAAGTCCCATGCTCCCTGCAACAGCAACCGCTAATCCTGCAAGGCCGAGAGGTACCGCACGATTTAAAGTTATAGACCACGATTTCGGACTACCCACCGAGGAATCGAACATGCGCTCATACACCGCCATAGGGTCATGCCCAGAAAGAACCAGCAGGAGAATCCCGATTGCAAGAGCTGAGACAAGGCCGATAAGAAAGGCCAATGGCTGACCACCTTTGACCGCTTGCTCTCTTCGAACTAGAACAAGGCGCCCCATCAGATTTGCACCTCTCCAGCCATAGCTGCTCCAATGTCATGACGCTCCGAATTCACCGGATCAAATTCTCCGACTATCTTCCCGCTGTGCATAACAAGTAAACGATCCGAAAGTGTAAGGAGCTCGTCAAGGTCTTCAGAGATAAGAAGAACGGCGACCCCGGCGCCACGCTCTGCTACCAAGAGGTCTTGAATGGCCTTTACTCCTTGGACATCTAATCCACGTGTAGGTTGCGCTGCAACTAAGACCTTAGGCTCCCCACTTAATTCCCTTCCTACTAAAAGACGTTGAAGATTTCCGCCTGAAAGACCAGCTATCGGTTCGTTCAAGGGTCCAGTTCGAACGCCAAACTTATCTACAATGTCCTGACAATGTATCGACATCTTATCGTCAATCAACAATGGGCCCTGGCGCAGTTGCTTGTAGTTTCGCAGGATAGCATTCTCAACGACACTGAGCCGAGGGGCTAGGCCAACACCAAGGCGATCTTCAGGAACGTACCCAAGTCCCGCCCGGAATCTTTCCACCGGGAGAGCATGACTTAGATCGCTACCATTAATTTTTACCGTGCCGGATTTAATAGGTCTAAGTCCGGCAATAGCTTGGGCCATCTCTCGTTGTCCATTTCCTGATACCCCAGCAATGCCAACAATTTCTCCACTGTGAACATCTAGATTGAAATCATGAACAGCGGAAAGATGCCTGTCGTCCAACGCCTCAAGTCCTCGAACTTCAAGCAAGGAAGGCCCTCTTTCGCGATCAGGGGGCCTGTTAGTTGTTACTGGGGATGAGCCAACCATAAGACCAGCTAGTTGAGAAGTCTCTGTATCATCAACATTTAATGAAGCCGCAACAGTTTTTCCATCTCGAAGGACTGTAGCTTCATCAGAAAATTCTTTTACTTCATGTAGCTTATGGCTAATGAAAATAATTGACCTGCCGGCGTTGGCCATCTCGCGCAAAACACCACCTAGCTCATCTGCTTCTCCTGGTGTTAATACCGCAGTGGGTTCGTCCAAGATGAGTATCTGAGCGTTACGCCAAAGAGTCTTAAGGATCTCAACTCGCTGTCGTTCGCCCATAGACAACTGCCAGACTGGTCGTGATGGGTCTATATTTAGGCCAAATTGCTGAGCCAGTGCCTCAACCTTTGATTCAATAGACCCCTTTCGGATAATGCGCTCTGAAGCACCAAGCACAATATTTTCTGCGACAGTAAAAGAAGGGACGAGCCGAAATTCTTGATGAACCATCCCAATTCCAGCAGCAAGGGCATCAGACGGTGACCTAAACCAATACTGAGATCCGCCTATTCGTATTTCTCCTTCATCCGGTCGATACATACCCGCTAGAACATTCATCAGGGTGGACTTACCGGCACCATTTTCTCCTAATACAGCATGAATTGTCCCTTGTTTAACTTGAAGTGACGCTCCGGCATTCGCGACAACTCCAGGAAAACGTTTCCATATGTCGGATAGATCTACAGCTAGAGGAGTGCTCATAAATTAATTCTTACCTTAGACGCGGCGACGGTACCAGCGGTTAGTTCCGCTGGTACCGTCAATCACGTCAGATTTTTTATCAGCCTGTAGAGCCGATGACACCTTCAACAAAGGTGGTCATTCCAAGCATGTCGCCGTCACTCATGGTCTCACCAGCAGCAACAAGAACGCTTCCATCTTGAGCATTGATTGGACCTGCAAACGGATGGAAAGAGCCATCTTCAATCGCTGCTTTCTTTTCAGCGACTAGATCCTTAATATCTCCAGATACATCGTCAGCAATTGGGGCTAGGTCAACCACTCCGTCGGCCATTGATCCCCACCAAGCTCCACCAGAGTAGGTGCCGTCTGCAGCCTCATTGATGATTTGGGTATACCGATCACACCAGTCCCATACAGGAGCAGTGAGGAACGCATTTGGAGCAAACGCACTCATATCTGAGTTGTATGAAACCCAGCGGATTCCAGCAGCTTCTGCTCGTTCACCAGCAGCTGTTGAGTCTTGGTGCATAGCGATAACGTCAGCTCCAGCATCGATTAATGCTTGAGCAGAGTCGCCTTCAACGGCTGGGTCAAACCAAGTGCTTGTCCAAACTACTTCTACAGTTGCATCAGGGTTAACGCTTCGAACACCGAGTGTGAAGGCATTGATTCCTCTGATTACCTCAGGAATTGGGAAGGCGGCAACATAGCCAATCTGTCCGGAGCTAGTTGCAGAACCAGCAACGATGCCTGAGAGATATCGAGGTTCGTACATTCGGCCAAACGTGTTACCGAAGTTAGATCCGTTGTTCTTGTAACCAGATACATGGTCAAAAACAACATCGGGGTATTCGGCTGCTAAAGCTTCCATGTCATCCATATAACCAAATGAGGTTCCAATAATTACGTTGTAGCCTTGGTCAATGAAATCTCTTGAGTAGTTGGCAAAGTCAGCAGTTCCTTCAGGTACTGATTCAACATACGATGTCGTTGCACCGGTTGCTTCTTCAGCACAGCTTCGTCCTTGGTCGTGTGCATATGTCCAGCCAGCATCCCCTGGTGGCCCAACATAGATAAACGCCGCTTTAACGTCACTGCTACCATCATCGTCATCGCCGCATCCCGTGCCGAGAGCAGCGAACATGCCAACCATCGCAAGAAGAGCGACAATTAGCTTCCATTTTTTAAACATTTTCCCTCCAGATTGAAAAATTAAATTATCACAAACCGTTGTGCCGGTTTCACGACACGCTAGTCGCCATTGTCACCTCGTGCTTGATTCAAACCAACAATCAGTAAAATTTTTTATTTTGGAAACAATTTAGTAAGTAGGCGACTTGACAAGATAATAATCATCATTATTATTACGTTAGGGTTAGGGGGAAGATTTTGGCTTCAACAACGGAGAATAACCTTATAGAGGCTGCCGCCGAAGTTTTTGCCGAGCGCGGCTACGACGGGGCAGGTGTAGCAGAAATTGCCCGCCGCGCTGGAGTGACCACAGGGGCAATCTATAGCCGTTATCGAGGGAAGGCAGAGCTCCTTTTTGAAGCTCTGGACTACGCTTTAGAAAATCATTTAGATGGCATCCTTGCTAGCTCGCATCAAAATTCACCAGCCGATATTCTCTCTAGCCTCGGGTCAAGTCTTCTAAACAACCATGGAGACCAAGATGCTTTGCTTCTTGAAGCAATAGTCGCAAGCAGGCGAGATTCAGAATTATCAGAAATGCTTAGACGTAGATTTGAGGACCAGGGAATGCGACTCGCAAAAATAATCGAAGAAGCCAAGAGCGACGGCCTCTTTGATCCCACTATTGATACAAAGGCCATTGTGACCTTCGCCCTATCAATTAACCTCGGGTTTGCCATCTTTCGAACAATGGATACACCCATACCCGAATCACACGAATGGCAAGTAGTCATCGACCGTGTTATCTCATCAGCGCTACCAGCCCAATAGGAGGACTTTATGTCAACAGCAGAAATCCAACGAACTGATCAAGAAATTCTCGACAGAGCCGCACAAGACGATATAGATGCAATAGCAGCTTATAATCCAGACCCTGACGCAGTCTTACATGAAGTACAAGATCAGGCTGACGCACTCTTCACTTGGGACTATGAGAAAGGCAGCCGCCCTCGTCTCGACAAACTTTACGAAAAAGCTAAAGTTTCACAATGGAACGCCCAGACTGACCTCGACTGGTCAATTGAAGTCGACCCACTAAAAGCATTTAGTATCTTCACTGAGTCTTCCAATGTAAATACAAGCCACTGGACTGAGCATCCAGATTCTCCAGCAAAAAATTGGGGCGATAAGGAATGGGACCAGTTCAGTATCGAATCTTTCGCATGGCGACTATCTCAATTCTTACATGGAGAACAAGGAGCATTGCTTTGCACTGCAAAAATAGTCGAAACAGTTCCATGGGTTGATGCAAAATACTACGCCGCCACTCAGGTGGTTGATGAAGCTCGACATGTTGAGGTATTCAACAAATACATTGATGAAAAAATCGGAGTCAGATACCCAGTAAATCCTCACCTCCAGCTTCTTATCGACGACATTATTAACGACAGTCGATGGGATATGACCTATCTCGGAATGCAGATAATGGTTGAAGGTCTAGCCCTTGCAGCATTTGGTCTAATGCATCAGGTGACAACTGAGCCGCTGTTAAAGAAACTATTAAGATAT
>CABZWT010000029.1:0-16390 GCA_902529525.1 Actinomycetota bacterium | reverse complement strand
TTGAATCCAAATACCCCTATACGAGTGATGGGAAAGTGCCAGCAACAAAAGACACAATGATTCATGATCCATTAATTTGGCTTGCATACGTTGCTGCAATCGCACCAACTCTTCGGCTTGGGACTTGTATCCTGATTCTTCCTCAACGTAACCCACTAGTTCTTGCGAAGGAAATCTCATCGCTTGATTACTTATCAGGCGGGAGAGTTGAATTAGGCATCGGTGTGGGGTGGCTTAAAGAAGAGTTTGAGGCCCTTGGGATTCCGTGGGAGCGAAGAGGAGCACGAACTGACGAGTATGTCCAAGCGTTGCGAGCACTGTGGGGCGGAACTGATGTCGAGTTTCATGGGGAATTCGTCGACTTCGAGCCTGTCACTTGCACGCCACGACCCGTTCAAGAACATGTGCCCATACTTGTAGGTGGTGATACTCCAGTTGCCGTTCGAAGGGCTGCAAAACTTGCAGACGGATACTATCCAGGAACGGGTGATTTTGATGAATTGCAAAATCTGATTCAGCAAGTACGCCAATCAGCTGAAAGTTTCGACCGTGATCCTTCTGAAATTGAAATTCATGCTCATTATGCGGCTCTTCCAGGCGAAGATCACTCTGAAGGGGTTGAACGACTTCAGGATGCGGGAGTCGGAAGGGTTATGGTCCCAGCATTCTTCTTTGCGGGACCTGGCGGATTTGAGCGCCTTGAGCAATTCGGCCAAGAAGTTATAGGAACGAGGAGCCGATAACGCTTCTAAACTGCTCAGTCAGGATTGCCTCTGGCTTCCATATCAGAGAGCATTAAGGACGCGTGCTCATCCTTCCTAAAATCTCGAACGGTCCCTCTCATTCGTTTCGCACGAACAAGGACTTCATTAGAGTAGGTGTAACACCGACCAATTGGCCCATCTGTATGCTCCGGCCCATTCTCCAATTTATCTAGATTTATCCCATGCCCAGTAGAAATATGGGTCATTCTTCGCAAAGCAATTGCAGCCTCTGCTGTAAGAGGATCAAGATTGTCTTTAGCCCAAGCAATAAATTTCCCCACTAGGGACACTCCCTCCCAATCTTTTGGAGAAATAATGACACCTTCCCTGATAGCCCAATCAAGGAGCAATTCGTTGTTTTTCCATAGTCTGAGTTCTTGCTCCTCATCGGATGGATCAGTAACCATCAAATCATACTGACATATAGGATTATCCTGCATTGAATGGGAGATAGCTAAACCAGTTAGATCGAACAGGTGCGTGCAGTTGCTTGTAGGGGTAGCATAACTTCCGATTGCGGTTGAATCTGAAGAAAGCGGCCTCCCTACAATTTTCTGAAGAGGGAGATCTGCCTCAGAGCAGGTGGACCAAGGTGCTCGTAGCACTAGTCCCGATACTGAAAGAACTTTGTCTGTATCGTGGGTTAGCTCAACTCGAAAATGATGGAAGTCATCTTCAAGTTCCCCGATGGTACCAGTTTCTGATTCGTTGATCAGCCGGATACGCCTCCGGCACAAGCCTTCCCCATAGCTGTTAAAATCGTAGGCCGGAATAGCTTTCATCCTATCGAACGTCTCTCTTCCAAATTCAGAGGGAGGGGCAATTTGAGGTATATCCACCATTGAGTGCAACTTTCTTTAAGGTCTACGAAGCTCCTAAGCGAGAGAGAATATCTTGATAGTCTTTGTACCTAGCGACAACAGTTCGCATTGAGTCCACATTGAAGATTTGCAATATCCTACTAATAGAATTCTTCACAGTAGAGTCTGAAACGCCGAGCGTTTCTGCAACAGATTTTCTGTCATCGTGTGTTGCATATGCGGCGACTATTTCTATTTGGCGTTCGGTGAGCGAGCTGAATGACTCAATGGTTCGTAAGTCGTCCTCAGGAAGTTGGGATTTAGCAACGCGGACGCTGAAACTGTCATAAGGCCGGACGCCTTCAGTAACTTTAGCAATTGTCTCGAGAAGGCTATCTGTTGGATTGACCTTAGATTCAATCGCAAAAATATTCTTTCCGACAAGATTCCTTGCATCCCCTAAGAGCGCAGCCTGATTTGTATCAGCGCCGGTGTACATGATGAACTTTGATAAAGATTCTGCTTCCCAAGCTGCTTGTGCAAGGCTGAATCCACCAGTACGTTCACTTCCGAAATCAAGATCACAAACAACGATGTCGGGTCTCTGTTCAAGTATCGCCTCAAGTGCTTCAGAAGTATCAGAGCAACTGGATACTTCGCTGCCTTCCCCTAGATGTTGAGCTAATAATCCTTCGAGTCCAGCGAGAGTTATTGCATGGTCATCAACAACAAGAACCTTTAATCTCATATCTGAATCTGCCATCGGAAACCTCTTTTGTTGCTCAAGTGAAGAGTAGCCCTAGTCGATAGTATTGTAGCCTCTAAAGCGAGAAGGAATCTCATGAAATCTAAATGCGCTTTGCTTTATTCTCTTTCTATTCTTGGTCTGGGTCACTTACGCTGGCGCGTGCTCGTAACCCTCCTCCATCGGCATTCACTAGAGAAAAAGTCCCACCAATACGCTTCATACGCTTCTCCATATTCTGGGTTCCAGATGATCTCAGAGTGACATCTTCCATCCCGTCGCCGTTGTCTTGGACGGTTAGCTGAATTTCTCCGGTAGAAGATTCAATACCAACTGATAGGTCGACTTTGTTTCCATTGGAGTGCTTTAGTGCATTTGAGACCGCTTCCTTGCAGACATAGAAAAGTTCGTTTTGAATATCGTTTCCCAAAGTGTCGATATTCGAATCAGGGTCGATCGTCACGCTGGTAGTAAAAGTCTCATTAGAATATGTTTCCCCAAGCGAGAAAAGTCTTACAGATAATAATGCGGTCCGTTGCTGTTCTTGGGTAAGTAGAGACCGGAGATCCTTTTGAATTTTTTGCAGAGCTAATTGAAGGTTCCATGATTCAGATAAGAGTTGATCTTTATCTAAACTAGGATTCAATTTCGATGCCATGTTCATCGTTAAAACGTGAAGATCTTGTAGGACGTTATCGTGAATTTCTTGCACGAAAGAATCACGTTCAGCTTCAACAGCATCCATAAGTCTTCGATGCCGTTCAGCTTCAATAGCAGAACCATGTTGGATCTTGGAATTTATCTCATCTCCCCACTCGACGATGACGTCTTCAGCCTTGGACCAGATAGTTTCGATTTCAATATCATGTTCGTTTGATTTTTGAGAACTTACGAAGAATTGAATCGCCTGTCCATCAAACCAGGCTTTATTTAAGTGGGGTAACAGCTCATTAAAGTTTTTTCTGGTAGCTGAACCTAGATCACCTTCTTGGAGCGGGTTTGGCCTCCATGACTGAAAACTTTTATTCCCCCAGATAAATTCAATATCGTGAACTTCTCCATCTTTGATTCTTGGAAGGTGAATAGCAATTGCACGCGGCAGGTCTATTACGTATCTAGACATTGCCGCTATTAGGTGATCAAGTTCAGGGCTTTGGGCCATGCTGCCAGTCTATAAAAAGAGCTGGCTAGTTAAACGAACTTCGAAGCAACGCCACTGAAACATAGAAAGTGGATTAGTGCTACGGGTGGAAAGGCTAAAAGCTCCAAACTGTACCCCTAGGATGAGCCGAAGACAGAAAATCGAATGATTAGTTGTTTACACCAAGATATCTATAGCCCAAATAACCAGCATCACTGCAACTATCGCAAAGACGCCAAAAATCACAGGGAGAACGAACATCCTTGTGAAACTAAGATCTCTCGCCTTACGCTTAGCCTTTGGCCAGAGCTCCGTATAGCGCCAGGAAGAATCCAATGGCTGAGCTGTCTTCATATCTTCGTTAACTGCGCTATCTCCTATTTGACTCATATCTACATTGTACCGAGAGACTTGCGAGCTACCAAGTCTCCTAAAGTCCCAGTTCAGAGTGCCATTTCTGTAAGCGGCTTGGAAACTTCGATTACGTAAGCGTAAAATGTGCGAGTATGAGTTTGACAATAAATACTGCTGGTAGATCCTGTTCAGCGAGGAAATGAAAGTAGGGAAGTATTGGTTGGGGTAGCTATCTGGGGCTGGGCACTTATCGGATTGGTGGTTGGTCTTTTGCTTCTAGGAGTTGTTGCTCTATGGCGCCGGATGCAATCTATAGCGAAAGAAGAAATCGCGTTTGGAAACTCTCAACGCTGGTGGATTCGTTTTTTTAAAACACCGCAAATTGATGAGGAAAGCCCTGATCAAACTTACATAACTGCTCTTCTCGAAGATATTAAAGACAAACCTACTTAGGCTGAGATAGAAGAGCCAGCACCAACCCAGGAGAAGGGACTCAAGTCCTATTATCACAGGATTCTAAAGTTGTAGATTACGAGAGAGAAAGAGAGAGTTGAACACAGTGGATACGCCTACAAGTAAGCAGCAAATCATACATAAGTTGACATCACACACTGCTGCAATAGCAATGTTGTGGGAGGTCTCCCATGAACAGGGGAGTCCCATCACTTTGGATGCTGGCAAAGCAGAAATGATATATGGAGCAATTAAAGAAATGAAAGACCTCCTCGCTTCATACCCTTCGGCAGAATAATGAAAAGAAATATAATTCTTGTCGTCGATGATGATCCCGGAGTGCGGAAGATCTCAGAACTATGGATTAGTACTTATTTCCCAGACAATGAAGTTCTTTTAGCTTCTGGGGTTGATGAAGCTATAAAAGTTTTTGAGAGTCAACCTATCCACGTCGTCATTTCCGATTGGGCAATGCCAGAACCTGGTGACGGTTTTATTCTTGCGAGCAAACTCGAAGAACATGGATTTGATATGGGCCAGTTTCTTCTCACTAGCGGAGAGTTAACAGCTGGGGAACTCCCAGAAGGAATGCATATCAAGTTTGTTCCAAAAGGAGACCTTGATGGCCTAAAGACATGGTGCGGTGACCACATAGAACCGTATCAGCACGTTAGACACAAGAATAATGAAATGCGGACACTACTCGTGGTCGACGATGATGAGCTGGTGAGGGAAACGTTTCTCACCTGGGTTTCACATACATTCCCAACACTTGAAGTCGAAACGGCCGGTACCTTAGAGCAGATCGCTGAATCAATCGAAAAGATCCCTAGCCCATATGCAGTAATTACAGATTATGATCTTGGGAATTTTGACGCTAATTCTGTTTGGAAAGTACTGAAAGAAAATTGGGGAGAAGGCAAGGCAAACGAAGATATTGTTGTCGTCTCTGGCTTGGAGCGCGAAGATATAGGCTCAATGTCATTTATCGGTAAAGGTAATCTTCAAGCAATCTCTTTATGGATAGAAGAAAAATTCTATTAGATTAAGGTCAGGTTATATAGAAGGCGATAAAGATAGCAGCTGATGTAGGATCCCCAGATGAAACAATTCCCCGAAAGCAGCAGGAATGACCCGTCCTAATTTACTGTTGTTCACGCCTGACCAGCTTCGTGCAGATGCCCTCGGGTGCTTCGGGAATGTTGTGGCGCAAACACCAAACATTGATGCCTTTTCCCAGCGTGGAACCAGGTTTAACTCGGCATGGTCGCAGCATTCTGTCTGTGGCCCCAGCCGGGTATCAATGATGACTGGCTGGTATCCACATACGGCAGGACATCGGACTCTCGATCACCTTTTAAAACCATGGGAACCTAACCTATTGCTTTATCTCAAAGATTCCGGCTACGACGTTGCCATGGTAGGAAATCGTGGAGATGTGTTCGCCCCAGGCGTTACCGAGGCAAGTACCACCTTCTGCGGGAATCTCGTTAAGCCCTCTTGGGGGTGGAGAGATATAACAATAACTACCGATGAAGATCACCCCCTATATCGAGGATTCTGGTTTGGAAAGCAAGGAGATGAACCAAGAATAGATATTGATGAGGCCGCTATTCAGACCGCCATACAGTGGCTTCAGGAGCGAAACAGCAACAAGCCGTGGGCATTATGGGTTCCCTTGCTTGCCCCTCATCCTCCGTTTATGGTCGAAGACCCATGGTTCTCAATGCATGATAGAAAAGATATGCCAGCTCCAATCTCACCTGAAGAGGGTGAAGGAAAGCCGGAATTTATGGACGAATATAGGAAGCGATACGGATGGCAAGATCTCAATGATGAGTATTTAGCTGAGATAGCGGCGACATATTACGGCATGGTAAGCAGAGTCGATGATCAGTTCGGACGTCTACTATCAGCCATCGATAGTGTCGGCGATGGAGAAAATACTGCCACTTTTTTCTTCAGCGACCACGGGGAGTACCTAGGAGATTACCAACTTGTTGAAAAGTGGCCTTCCGGTCTCGACCCAAGCCTTGTTCGAAATCCGTTCATTGTGGCTGGGCCCGGTGTAGGGGAGGGTGAAGTCGTACTTGGAGAAGTTGAAATGGTAGATCTCCTGCCAACATGTCTCGAACTAGCAGAGACCGAACCTGCCCACACCCACTTTGGGAAAACCCTCACGGGCTTATTCGCCGACTCCACTGCCCCTCACCGTTCAGCAGCTTACAGCGAAGGAGGATTCAACATTTCCGATCATCAACTCTTCGAGAAAGTGGATTCGGGAATTTATAAGCACAAGTCAGAGATCCAACATGAACTACCTCACCTAGTTGGCAAGGCAGAGTGCATTAGGACACAGAACTGGTCCTACATCTACAGGCATGATGGACAAGATGAACTATATAACCGGATAGAAGACCCTACCGAGACTATAAACCTGCTGGCATCCAAACATATCGAGAATAACGAGTTAGATGAGGTAGTAAAACAGCTTCGAAATGAGATGTTCAATTGGTTAGTTGAATCAAGTGACGTTATACCATGGGTCCGAGATCCACGCTTTCCCGAAATCCCACATGGATGGAGAAAGGAAACCAGTTAAAAGATGGCAGACTTAGTTCTTGAAGCGCTCAATCTCACCGGTGTGGGCTATGAGATCATAGAGTGCGACCCTGATCTTGCTGATACGACTGCGTTCTGCGAGCATTACGGCTACAAGCCAGAGGAATCTGCGAACGCCATCATGGTGGTAGGCAAAGGAGAACCACGAATATATGCAATGTGTGTAGTTCTTGCCACCACCCGAATTGACGTCAATAAGTCCGTTAGAAAAAAATTAGGAACTAAGAAGGCATCATTTGCTTCACCTGAAGAAGCAACTGAAATCACAGGTATGGCCTTAGGTGGCGTGACCCCATTCGGCCTTCCCAATGATCTTCCGTTGTGGATAGACAGTCGGGTTATGGGTTGTGAGAAAGTCATTGTTGGAGGCGGATCCCGAAATAGGAAAATTTATGTTCCACCACATGCCTTATCTGCACTTCCAAATGCAGAAATTGTCGAAGGACTTGCAAAGGAAGCATATTGCAGCACATGAGGTCCGGAGCTACAAAACAAAATGAACGCATAACGAACCTAGATACGGTTCGAGGTCTTGCGACTTTGGGCATACTAGTAATGAACGCTGTCAATTTTGGCATATCAGATTCCGCGTACCAGAATCTTGACGCCGGTGGTTCAAACAACCCATTCGACTGGGTTATTGGTATCGCTGGAGAAATCTTTGTCGACCAGAAAACAATGGCGCTTTTCTCCATGCTATTTGGGGCTGGAATTGTCCTTTTCGCCGACCGGGCAGTTGAGAAAGGAAGAAAACCAGTTCTCTTAAGTCTATGGAGAAACCTCTTATTGTTAGGATTTGGGTTGTCGCACGTAATGCTTTGGGAAGGCGATATTCTCACCCTCTACGCTTGTTGCGCTCCTGTCGTCCTCTTCTTTCGTAAAAGATCACCTAGAGTCCTCTTCAGTTGGGGCATAGGGTTTTTCGTTTTAACAATCTTGCATGGAGTAATCACGCAAGATCTTGTCAATAGCGGAGAAACTGAACTCGGAAGTTTTTGGAGTGGGGACGCACCCATGGGTGATGAAGTCAGTTTCTGGTTCCTAGGTGACGTAGCGTGTCGAGCATTAGGATGCATGCTGATCGGAGTGGCCCTCTACCGGTCCGGATTCATTTCTGGGAAAAGTGAACGAGCGCTTTACCAAAAAACAATTCGGTGGGGCCTAGGGTTCGGGCTTCCATTGGCAACTGCTGGAGTGATATGGCAGGCATTAGCCGATTATGACCCTGAAGTTGCGATTATAGGGCAGTTGCCGAATACTGTTGCCACGATCCCACTCGCCTTAGCATTCTTATCGATTATTTCTCTATGGGATAGAAGGCCATCAACTCCAATACATGATCGAGTCCGCTCGGTTGGGCAAATGGCATTTACTAATTACCTAACCCAGACAGTCTTCGGCGTAGTGGTGCTTTCAGCCATTTTTGATAAAGACGATTTGGGGCGAGGTGGTGTCGCCCTCTTCATTCTCTGCGTGTGGTGTATCCAGCTTATATGGTCAAAATTATGGCTCGCTCATTTCCGCTTTGGTCCGGCAGAATGGGTATGGAGAACAATGACATACCGCAAATATCAACCACTTCGACGAACAACTCAGAAAGAAACTGCCTAATATGCGTCTAACCCCAGAGCTGTCGCTGAGGACCTTCCGTTAGCTTTCAATAAAGTCAGTAATTGTCTTGTGGAAATGGCGAAGCCTAATTTCTTGATCTGATAGCCAAAGGCCTGGGTAGCCAGCGCTGTTCATTCCGGCTTGGACAGAAGCAAGATTGGCTGCATCTTGGTCAATAACCAAGCCAAGAGACCTGGTGCTTCCTTCAGGTCGGAAATCATGTTTAGGGAGTTCCGGCCATTCTTCACCTTCGGGGATCAGCTCAAACATCCAAACATCGAATAGGCACTTATTTGGGTCGCTGGGATGCGGCCGGTGCCGATATAGCATCAAATCATCAGAATGCGTATTGAACGTTACCCCAGGGAAAACTAAGTAGTTATAGTCGTCAGTCAACTGGTCATCATGCAGCTCTGAGAAGTCCTTACCCTGTTCTTCCTGTGTGGAGCGCTTCTGTTTCTGTACTGCTTCGCGAATCCCATTCACTGGCCCCTCATAAGATGCCGGATCGATACCAGCATCTGATAACAAGAACTTCAAAGGTGGAGGAATTTCACCAACAGATTCAACTCGTGGGCTTAGTAACCCAAAAGCAATGAGATAGCGACTGTGCTTGTCGTAGAGATCAATCTGAATATCAAAATCGTCTAAGTACCATTTCAACTGAGGATGCGTAGTGGCAGTATGGTAGGCCTCAGCGAACGCGTCAACTGCGGCTTTCCAGTTGCAATTCCACTCTGCTGTAACCCACCGAGTCATCGCCATACGCTCAAAATGATACGGTTCGAAATGTCCGACCAAGTCGCCAATGTATTCTTCGAGGGGTTCAACTTCCGTATTGAGACTAAACCAGACGAAACTAACCCAGGTTTCGCATGGAAGTTCAGCGAGCCCGCTACAAGGCGGCTTTCCTTGTTGGAATGTATCTAAGTCAGGAATATCAACGAAAGTTCCGTCGGAATCATACTCCCATCCATGGTAACCACAAACGAAACTCTCAGCGTGCCATAAGCCTTCATCAGCTAGGCGGTTGCCTCGATGCATGCAAACGTTATGAAATGCTTTAATTTCATCGTTTTTTTGCCGTACCAGAATAACCGACTCTGCCCCTATATTTGTGCAGATAAAATCACCAGGCTCAGGGATCTGATCCTCGCGACAACCCAACAGCCACGTCTTCGTCCAAATTTTGTCCCATTCCAATTGCATGAATTCCACAGAGGTATACCGCTCCTTAGGAATAATCTCCGTGCCAAGGTCTATTCGGGGAGCTTTCGCTAGCGGGGTGCCGCCAGGATGCTTTTCTGGGTCGCTTCGTTTGACAGTTTGTTTACGGATGATGTCCATACATTTATCCGATCAGAATTGAACGCGTTTCGTGAAGCCGCCATCAACCATCATGTTAGTACCCGATACCCAACTCGCTGCAGGGCTAGAAATAAAGACTATACAATTAGCGACTTCCTCGGGAGTTCCGAGACGTCCTTCAGGGTGATCTCGTTCTATTTTTGAGAACCATTTTGCCATCGTGTCCTTTAGCATCTCCCATGAACCGCCTTCGAAGTAGATAGGTCCAGGAGAAACACAATTGACGCGGATCTTATCCTTTCCTACTTCTTGAGAGAGTTGCTTTGCGTAGACGAGTAAGGAACCTTTCATAGCGTTATATGCTTGTGGACCTCCGAAAGTTTCAACAGAGGCTGTTGTTGTTATAAAGGTGATCGCACCTCCGCCGCTATCTTGCATATGGGGGATAACTGTCTCACAGCCGCGAACGGTTGAGAGCACATCTACCTCAAAGTTCTTCCACCAGTTCCGTTCGCTATCAGCTCCACCGCCAGCACTTACACCTGGGATGAAAATGTCGACACCACCCATCTGGACAACCATTTCCTCGATCCAAGACTCGTAGTCTTCCTTGTCTAACACGTCACAAGCTCGACCAATTACCTCTCCTCGGCCGCCCGAAAGCTCGCGTAATGTTTTTGCTACTGAGTCTTCCGACCGGGAACAAATAGCGACATTGCATCCCTCATCGACTAGTTGCTCAACGACTCGCCGCATGATGCCCTTTGTTGATGCTGGGACGATAGCTCGTAATCCACTTAGTTTCAGTTCCATAAAAAATCCCCCTAAGTATTCATAGAATCATGTACCTAACAATATCGGAACTCCGGCACAATATCGATGGGACGCAACAAAACAAGATTTTGCTATTGAGAGATTTGTGCACTTTAATAGCCGAATAGTGAAAGGGAACGAATGAGGCCTCTACCAAAATCACCGAAAGAGATCACACCGCAATGGATGACAGCAGTTTTGCGTAATAGCGGCTCACTTCCAGTATCGGCCGAAGTATCTGAAGTGACAGGAAGACAACTCGGAGAAGGGGCTGGCATGCTAAGCGAACTCTCACTTCTATCACTTACATACAGTGGGGACTATCAAGATGCTCCGGCAACCTTAGTGGCAAAATTCCCTACGCTGAACGAAGTGAATCGTGGAATAGCAATGGACTTTAGAGTGTATCAACGCGAAGTTCGAAGCTATCAAGAGATCGTCCCTAAAAGCCCCGCTGCGAGCCCTAAAGTGCACCTCGCAGACATTGAAGGAGATGTTGACTTCGTTATTGTTCTTGAAGACCTTTCTGAGTACCGCGTAGGGGACCAAGTCGAAGGGGCGACATTCGAAGAATCAGGACTCGCACTAGAAGAATTAGCGAAACTACATGGAACATTCTGGGGGAAAGTTGACTCTGAAGAATTTGAATGGATGCCTCGCTTTTCTAACTCATGGAATGCCACCAACATGCTTGAAGGGTCTCAGGCGAGTTGGGAACAAGCAGCCCAGAATTTTGATGAACACATGCCGCAATGGATACGCGACATCAAGGAAGACTATTTTAAGGCCCTCCCCGAACTACAAAAGCACTTGGATAAAGAACCAGTGACCGTCCTCCATGGTGACTTTCGTCTTGATAATTTGTTCTTCGGGAAAGAACCTCACCATCACAAAATGACTTTCATTGATTGGCAAGGACCAGTGAGAGGGCGAGGACCTGTGGAGATTGCGTTCTTGCTTGCCCAAAGCACAAAAATGGAGGAACGCCGTGCTCATGAGAAAGAACTCATCCAGCGATACTTGGACTCCTTGCAAGCACAGGGAGTCGCAGGCTATTCATTTGATGAAGCGTGGGAAGATTACCGTGTAGCGGTGCTGTATCAATGGTGCTTCGTTACTCTGGTTGCGGGATCCATGGATCAAACGAATGACCGGGGTAATGCTTGGATGACAGAAATGGTGAAACGCAACGTTGCCGCGATAGAAGATTTGAATTGTCTCGAATTCCTGTAGCTTTCGAGCAACGAATTTCATCTTACTTTTACCCGTTGATAACATTGCTCAAACTGAGAAAGAGGAGTTGAAATGAGTCAGAGTCTTCCAGGGCGATTGGGTAACCCCAACATGGACATTAAAGATGACCCAAGAGCAGATCCACGTATGATCGTGGCTATGGGGCAGATAGGGCTTGATGTAGCCCCAGAACAGGCACCAGTCAACCGGTCATCATCGTTGGAAGAGATTCTTGCTTTTTGTCTTGAATCTGAAGCCGGATTTAATGAGCTTGGCGCAGCGCTTACCGGGGCAACACCGCAAGCAGAAAATGTTACGTCATATGCAGAAGTGATCAAAGGTGTCGACGGTAACGACATTAACCTTTACATTCACAAACCGACAGATGTCGATGGGCCTGTTCCTGGAATTGTCCATACCCACGGGGGAGGGATGGTGATGCTGCAAGCTTCAAACGTCGGGTATCAGAGATGGCGTAATGAACTTGCTTCAACTGGGTTGGTCGTTATCGGCGTAGAATTTCGAAATGGAGCGGGAGTTCTGGGCGCTCACCCGTTCCCCGCAGGATTGAACGATTGTGCAACCGCCGCACAGTGGACGATAGCTAATTCGGAGCAGCTCGGTATTTCCAAAGTCGTCATATCGGGAGAGTCTGGAGGGGGCAATCTATCTATAGCGACTGCGTTAAAGGCTAAAGAAGAAGGGTGGCTTGACGGCATCGCAGGCGTGTACTCGCAATGCCCGTACATATCGAATCTCTACCATGACCCGCCAGAAGAACTCTTATCACTTGTAGAGAATGATGGTTACTTGTTGAATGTCGGGCATCAGATGGCCACCATCTCGGTTCCATACGACCCCGACGGCAGTAACGCTACAAACCCGTTGGCTTGGCCATACCATGCTGACATTAGCGACCTTGAAGGGCTTCCACCATTTGTGATTTCAGTCAATGAGCTTGACCCTCTTCGAGATGAAGGTCTGGTCTTTTACCGAAAGCTCGTGAGGGCGGGAGTTAGTGCGGTAAGCAGAACTGTCAATGGAACTTGCCATGCGGGAGATTGTCTATTCCTAGATGCTATGCCGGACGTGTATCGGGCAACCCAACGAGATATTAAAGGGTTTGCTGAATCACTCTGATTAAACATGTTAGGGAGAAGCACGGCTTAACGTAGCCGCCTGATTTATCCTAATGGTGGGCGCAGAGGGACTTGAACCCCCGACCCTCTCGGTGTAAACGAGATGCTCTAGCCAACTGAGCTATGCGCCCTAAGGGTCTCATAGTATCCACAAACTGAACAGAATTTAAACATCAACGCTATCGATTAAATTTTCATGAAGGGATTGAGTTCCTGCTGCCAAGAGCCTAATCCTTGAGGACGGTGATTTCAGGAGATTCTCAAAGTCCAGTTTCGTTCCGTTTACTTCACTTAGAGTTACCCCAGACTCAGAACAGATAAGAGCCGCACCAGCATAATCCCAAAGCGCTAATCCAGAACTAAAGTCAGCAAAACCATCAAAGGTTCCATCAGCAACGCTACAAAGATCAAGTGCAGCTGATCCCAAAGCACGATACTGCTTCCATCCGAAATAGCTATGCGGAAGCCCATTCAATACCAATATAGAATCTCTCAGTTCACCTTTTCGAGAGGGTTGAATAGGTTCACCATCTAATTCAGCCCCCATACCTCTCGCTGCTACATAGGTATTTCCAGTTGCTTGATTACAAACTAAAGACGCAAGCAGCCCCTCAGAATCAATAGCGCAAAGACTAGTCGCATACCACGGAATACCTAAGGAAGCGTTGGTGGATCCATCAATTGGGTCAACGATCGCAACTACAGGACGATCCAGCCCCTGGCTTTCAGATTCCTCACTCACTACCCCTAATCCTGCGCTCCATAAGATAGGAATGGCTATTTCGTCAGCGACTACATCATGAACGTACTGTCCTGGGTGCCCTCCAGATAATCCCCAATCATCAAGACCGTCTAAGCCCGAACGGATTTCACGTGCAATCTGGCGAAATATTTCAAGAACAGTATCGACATCCATAGTTCCAGAGTACCGTCCTTAAATTTCGGAACTGCAAACTAAGTACAGTAAACAAAAAACTATGATCCCAGCAGCTTTAGATAGGAAAGGATCTATGATTGGGTTATGCCTAGTAGACGTGACCAAATCCGAATGTCTGAAGAAGAACAAGTCCAGTTCATCGATGAGCAAAAAAGCCTTCAAGTTGCCACGATTAATCGTGATGGGACCCCTCATCTCTCTACTCTGTGGTTTGACGTATTCGAGGGCGACATTGTTTTTGAAACATTTACTAAGTCACAGAAAATAAAAAACCTAGAACGGGATCCTCGTATCAGCTGTCTCTTGGAGGATGGTCTCGAGTATGAGAAACTCCGTGGTGTGCAGATTAACGGCATTGCCGAACTTTACTCAGATCCGGAGACTGTTCACCGGTACGCAAGGGGCGTTATGGCAAGAAACAATCCTGGAATTCCAGAAGAAATGCTTGACGCTGCTGCTGAGTCAATGTCAACAAAACGCACCGCCGTCGTTATAAAGGCACAACGTATAGCAACATGGGACCACACGAAACTAGACGTTGCTTATTAAGTCAACTATGTGACCCCCTTCGGGACTCCAGAAGCGCTAATTTTAAATATGTATGCGAAAGTTAAGCGCTCTCTTCCGACTAGCTATTGTGCTAGTACTATCAGGATTCGTTGTTGGAATTGTTGGTATTTTAGGCGCTCCTCACGTTGGGGATATAGCGACCTCAGGAGAGTGGTCACATAGCCCTGTGGGTCTAGCAAGTACGGGAACTCGATCTCTTGTCTACGACCGGAACGGAGAACTTATGGCGACGTTCTTCGATGAGAACCGTTCCCCAATTCTCCTAGATCAAATCCCGGTCGAAGTTCAACAAGCAATTTTAGCGATTGAAGATGCAAACTTTTATGCACACCAAGGGATAGATCTTAAAGCCACAGGTAGAGCGCTGATTGAAAACGTCGATGCAGGAGGGATCAGCCAAGGGGGTTCAACAATTACACAGCAGTTGATAAAGAACCTCGTTTTGAGTTCAGAACAAACCGTTGAACGAAAAGTCCAAGAAGCATCTTTAGCAGTCAGACTCGAAGATCAACTCACAAAAGATGAAATATATGAAATTTATCTCAACACAGTATTCTTTGGCAGTACCGCATACGGGGTTAAGGCTGCCGCAGAAGTCTATTTTGGTATAGATCTCGCTAATAAGTCTCCAGAGGAAATAACGCTCGCGCTTGACGAGGGAATAGGGTGGCCAGAAGCAGCCATGCTTGCGGCCCTCATCAGTAATCCGAGTGTGAATGACCCGACTGTGAACCCTCAAATAGCAAAATATCAACGGGGCATAGTTCTTGATCGTCTTGCCGAGCTTGGCTTTTTCACTGAAGATGAAGCTCTAGAATATGGTCAATACCCACTTCCAACTGAAAGAAATCAGCCATCATTGCCATCTGCTGACGACTTCTTCGTTGCAGAAGTGCGGCGAATACTCCTTGAGGATCCGGCCTATTTAGGAGGAGGTTTACAATCACGGCTCGAAGATCTCCTTGGTATCAACGGGGGTATACGCGTGTATACAACTTTCGATCCGGCCGTTCAGACTATGGCAATGGAAGCCAGAGATGAAGTCCTTAAAGTCCGGTGGCAGGTTGATCCGACATTTACAATCGGGGTCGCTTCAGTTGAACCTGATACTGGAGCGGTCCGTGCGATGATTGGGGGTGAGAGCTTTGATACAGAAAGTCAATTTAATTTAGCGACACAGGGCCGCCGGCAGCCAGGGTCATCCTTCAAGACTTTCGTTATTACATCGGCTCTTCGAAGAGGAATTCAAACTGATGATAAAATAAATGGCGAAGGCCCTTGCGAATTTCCAGAAGACACAGAGCCGGATGGGATCTACGAGGCAAATAACTTTGCCAATGACGAAGGAGAGATAGCCCAAATTCGAGACCTTACTCTCAAATCTTCCAATTGTGGCTTCTTAAAACTGGGCCAAATAGTTGGACTCTCAAATGTCATAGATACTGCAAAACTACTAGGGGTCAAAAGTGAATTAGACCCGGTGATTTCCCTCCCATTGGGTGTTGAAGAAGTAAGCCCAATGGAAATGGCGTCAGCGTATGCGACTTTAGCAACAGGTGGTGTACGAAGAGAACCATACTTTATAGAGAGAATCGAACGACTAGAAGGCGAAGAATGGGTATCGATCTATAACCACGTGAACGACGACCGATTCCTTCCAGAAAGAGTAATTACTGAGAACATAGCTTGCTGGACTACTGAGGTTCTCCGCGCAAATGTCCTTTCTGGGACAGGCACACGTGCAGGAAATCAAATGGGGTCACAGCAGGCTGCGGGTAAGACAGGAACAACAGAGAATTTTGAAGATGCTTGGTTCGTCGGGTACACCCCATATTTGTCAACAGCAGTATGGATGGGAAATCCAGATGAGAAAATAACAATGCGTGGGATTACACCCTTC
>CABZWT010000028.1:0-16457 GCA_902529525.1 Actinomycetota bacterium | reverse complement strand
CCAAGCCAATGTTCCCCATTAGGAGAATACGGCGGCTGGACAGGTCTATCCTGGATTTTTCCTGTGATTGGATTTTCTTTCTGTTCAAAGACAATAAAATTTTGATTTGGTTCCTTGAAGGGTAGGACTGGGGCAAATACAGCCAAGAACGTGATGAGGACAAGCCAGAAAGCTGCTATCCAGAAGCCTATGCCGATTTTCTTTTTTTCTGCGAAACCAGATTCTTCCAAACCCGCGCCTATTGGAGCGGCTTCATCTTGTTCTTCTGGTGCTTCCATTTCAGTGGGCCCTGTAAGTGGATGGTTTTCTTCTGTCATAGAACTACATGCCCATACTCGTAACTTTGCGTCGTTGCCCTGATTTCTCGGTTCTGACTCTTGGGTCAATTACCGAATAGAGAAAATCAGCAAGGTAGTTGAAGACCATGAACCCGCAGGAAACGATCATTACAACGGCAAGAACAACGGGGAAATCTTCTCTGAGGGTTGCTTCAACAACGGCGCTTGCTATTCCCGGTATTCGGAAATATTGCTCAACCACAAGTGACCCCCCAATCATGTAGCCAATATTGATAGCCAGAAGGGTTATTAACGAGAATAGAGAGGGTCTTAGGGCGTGATAATAAAGTACTCTACGTTTTGAAACTCCCTTTGAACGAGCCATAAGGATGAAGTCTTCTTGAAGAGTCGTAATTAAGTCTGTACGAAGAAGGCGCTGGTATCCCGCTGCAGCTCCTAGCCCAAGCGTAAATCCAGGGAGAATGAGTTGAATCAGGCGATGATTATGGGTGAATCCCCAGAAGGGGTCAGTGGCGTTATATACGTCTGGGAGTACGTCAAGGCGTATAGAGAAAATATAGAAAAGAATTACTGCCATAGCGAAGCTTGGAATCGACACAAAGGCAAATGCTGTGACTGTGGAAACTTTGTCGGTGCGTTTGTTTGCTCTTGACGCTGCTAAAACAGACCATGGTATGGCTAGCGCGACAGCGATAATTTGGGCTACTGCCATCAGTTCTAAAGTTCGAGGTAGCCGCTCTTTTATTAGGTTGCTAACTGGAGGTTGTCCTGAGGAGCTGAACTGCACTCCGAAATCTCCTTGGACAAAATCCCATGCCCATCGTGCCCAACGTTCGGGGAGTGATTTATCAAGGTGATACTGGGCTTTAGCTTCTTCAATGATTTTGACACTGTCCGGATTGTCGACGTCTGCCGCGACAGGGCCAAGGATGTTGAATAGTGGATCTCCGAGGAAATTCATAGCTCCAAAAGTGATCATTGAGATCACAATGAGCAAACCAGTCAGGGCTATTAACCGTTTGATGGCCTTTGGCACTTAAATCCCCAATGTTTCACAGTAGAACCGACAATATCCCATGCAGGAATACCGCCATGTCACTTTACCTCAATAAAGTATTAAGAACCTAGGTGGCTCAGCATTTGATCAGAGCCACCTAGGTTCGTTTAAAGTTTTAGTTTTTTTTATTCAGCGAAGAACGTTGACTGGAAGAAGGTACGTCCATTTATCTGGCAACGCATCTTCACATCTTCTGCTGTTGAGACTCCGCAGAGATTTTCAACCCCATCTGCCATTGAGATTGTCCACAACGTATGGTTGTAGAACACGTAGAGGTATTGTTCGTTGATCATCTCTGACAGTTCTTTATACAGAGGTGCTTTTTCTTCAACTGTTTTCGCAGCATCAGCTTGCAATATTATTGCATCCCGATCTTCATCACAGTATCGAGGCCAGTTCAGCGATATTCCGCCGATAGCTCTACAGAGTAGCCAAACCCTATCGTCTCCAGGATTAACTGCGCCGAACTGTCGCCAGCCAATGGAGTTATACAGTCCAAAAGCTGCTTCTTGGATGTGCTGATCTTGAGGAAGAACCTGAACATCTACGTTGAAGAAGTCTGACCAGCCCTCTACGAGGAGGTCAGCTACACGTTCACCAACAACAGAAGGACCTGAGTATTGGTACTCGATGTTGATCTTGCCACCCGAACAAGCATCTGGGTTGTCTTGACAATACGCATCAACGAGTGGCCCTGCAAGATCTGGCTTATCTGAAAGCTGCACAATGTCCTCATTGAAGTATGGACTTTCCGGAGTAAACATTTGGTCAGCTTTTCTGGTGACGTCAAGATTGATAAGTGTGTTGTAGTTATCTCTTGGGGTTGCATGCGTAATAGCTTGACGTGCACGAATGTCGTCGAATGGCGCTTTTTGCGAGTTGAGCATAAGGAATGACTCGTCTCCAGTGTCATCAAACACCTGAGTAATTGAATCTTCCTCTGCTAGCCGTGCTATTGACTCAACATCGGTTGTGGCTAAAGCATCAAGTTCGCCTTCAAGGAGAAGTTGCGTTCGAACAGCTCCGTCTGTCACAGGGTAGAACTCAACAGCGTCAAGGTAGACGTCTCCACCCCAGTAGTTTTCGTTTCTGACGAATTTTGTTACTGAATCTTCAGTACGAGATTCAAAGACAAATGGCCCTGTGCCGACGGGTTGTTGATCAAGCGTCGGATCTTCGAGAGCTGCAGCCAGCCAAGTAGGGGAAGCTGTTGCTCCTAATTGCCCAGTTAAGGCGCTTGGGAATCCACAGTTCGCATCAGACAAATTAAAGATTACTGTAAGGTCGTCGACAATCGTTAACGCCTCTTCAGCACTTGCGTAATAAGGCCGTACCGCCAAGCCAACGAGTGGATCCGAGAACTGGGTGAGGAAGTTCACACTTACTGCTTCGGCGTTAAGAGGAGTCCCATCATGGAAGTTAACTCCCTCGCGAAGAGTCATAGTCCAAGTCTTGCAATCTTCGCTAGAATCGAAGGATTCAGCGAGGTGAGGTACCCAGTTGCCGTCTTGATCGAATGCTGCAAGAGTATCAAACACAGCGTTCATCATTGTAAGGCCAGGCGCTGAAAGGGCAGATGCTGTTGGGTTGATGCCGTCAACCTCAGCTTCTAGTCCCCAACGGAGCGTTCCTCCGAAAACAGGTTCAAGAACGCTTTCTTCCTGTGTCTCAACTATAGGAGCCTCTTCTTCTTCAGCTTCCTCTTCTTCAGCAGGTGCTTCTTCAGCTTCCTCTTCTTCAGCAGGTGCTTCTTCTTCAGCAGGCGCTGCTTCAGAAGCTTCTGAAGCACTGCTTTCGGAAGAACTCGACGCTGTTGACCCACTGTCGTCATCTCCACCGCCACAACCAATGGCGAAAAGAGAGAATGCGAGCATTAATGCGAGTATTTTCGCGAATTTACTTTTAGACATATGCAAATATCCCCTTTATGGACCCAGACCTCCTGGGCATGTCACCAGTCTTGCCTGAGGAATAGGCCGGTGCAAGTTGTGGTAGTTAATCTAAGAACCCTTTTTCGTGGTTTTGGACTTTTTTTGCTGCAAAATAAGATATTGATGAGATTTGAGGCAATATCTAACTATGAGTAATCCTTTACTTTCCTTGGAGAACGTTGCTTATACCTATTCAGATGGGCATGGGTTGAGCGGGATTAATATTGAAATAGAAGCAGGTGATCGCCTAGCTATAGTCGGGGGTAACGGTAGCGGGAAAAGTACTCTCTCTCGGATTATTACAGGCCAGTTAGAGCCCACTGATGGGATAATCGGTGGGACCTGTCGGACTCCTGAGGACGTAGGGACTGCCGCAGATCTTCGACTTTTCAATAAGGACGCAACAGTTACATCTGTTCTTCAGGCTCTCGGTGGAGGTGAAAGTCCTGATTTGACTCTTGCAGCGGTTGCCCTAGAACCAGATGTACTGCAACGCCGAATTGGGAAACTTAGTGCTGGAGAGCGATTCCGAATAGCGTTAGCTGCACAGTTAGCGAATCAACCCCCGTTGCTTGTTCTAGATGCCCCATCAGCGTTATTGGATGTGCGGTCGGCCGAAACACTTGTCGATGCTTTAAATAACCGCCAAGAGGCCTTGGTTGTATTTTCAGCCGATATCACCGTTGCCATTGAAACCTGTCAAAGAGTTATTATTTTAGATCAAGGCAAGATAGTGGCAGCTGGTTCCACGATTGACCTTCTAACAGACAGTGAGCTGTTGAAACAACATGCGGTAGAGATTCCATCGGCGCTTTCTCCAAGCTGGTTGCGCCGGCGAGCAAGGAACCCCGAAGCAAAACAGGCGTTGGTACCAATTGGTGAATTACCTCAGAAGTGGGATTCAATGGGCGCTATCTCCCAAGAAGAAATCGCTGCTGAATCTGCGAGACGTGTGGAGGAAGCATTTGAAACATACCGGAACGAATTTAAAAGCGTAACGAGAAGAGCTTCAGACAATTTTGTGAATAGGAGATACTCTTCCCAGCAGATTGATGCTCAAATTCGCTTGTTGCTGCATCGGCAAAGCGTGAACGTTTGCGTCGAAACGATTAAGGACCTTCTTAGCGGTCTTGATGAAACCATGCGAAGAGAGGTTTGGGTAGACGCACGCCACCTCTTCGCTCAGTCCATCGCTTGGCGGTCAGACTCTGAATTGGCAGAAACACACTTTAATTCAGTCACTCGGAGAGTTTTTCCTATGGTTGGGTTTGATGATGATCTCGAGTTTCGATGGTTTGGTGGTGTCGCCCTTCCTATAGTTGATCCTGGCCAAGGGGAAGTACTGACTTTCCGACTCCGTACGACGACGAGTGAACTTGTTCGCAAGGTTTTAGCGTCATACAACTTGGGTGTGAGCTGGATAGATTTAGATCGAGACGCCGAAGAGATTGCCTCGGCGATTGATCAACACCTCTCGGAGACTTGGGAATCAACTATGCCGGTTGAAGTTGATATGCTCAAACCGGTTTTTTATCGGAATCGAGGTGCATACTTGGTTGGCCGGATACGTCATTTGACCAGAGTTTCTCCTTTCATCATTCCGCTTCGTTCTCTTGAATCAGGGGTTGTGGCAGACGCCGCACTTCTCACTGAGAATGCAACGAGCCGGATATTTGGTTTTACGCGTTCTTATTTCCATGTAGATGCTGAAGAGCCGGGAGCGGTCGTGGCGTTCGTAAAGTCGCTCATTCCTTTGAAGCCTGTTGCAGAGCTGTATACAGCTATTGGTCACAGCGCCCATGGAAAAACCAGTCTGTTTCGGGCTATTTACCGACACCTCTCAAACTCTGCTGACCGTTTCCAGCCAGCTAGGGGAGTGAGGGGTATGGTTATGATTGTTTTTACGCTTCCTTCCTTCGGTGTCGTATTCAAAGTTATAAAAGACACGTTTCCGCCTTCAAAGAAGATCACGAGAACGCAAGTATTGGAGAAGTATCAGATGGTGTTTACCCATGATCGTGTTGGGCGGATGGTAGATGCTCAACTTTTTGAAGATCTAGCTTTCCCTCGAGATCGGTTTGGGGACGAATTACTCGAAGAACTTGCGAATAAGGCATCGCGCTCAGTAACTATCACAGAGACTGACGTTATCTTCCATCACATTTACACTGAACGTAAGGTCTATCCGTTAGATCTCTATATCGAAGAGATGCCTGGAGACCTTGTCGCCGATGCCGTTCTGGATTACGGCAATGCAATAAAGGAGTTAGGAGTAGCAAATATTTTCCCAGGCGATCTATTCACCAAAAATTTCGGCGTAACCCGCCACGGGAGCGTCGTCTTCTATGACTATGACGAGCTTACTTTTTTAGATGAAGTGAATTTTCGCTCCATACCCCAAGCACGAACCTATGAAGATGAACTTTCGTCAGAACCATGGTTCACCGTTGGTGCGGACGATGTGTTCCCAGAGGAATTTAAAAAATTCTTCCGATTCCCAGATAATATAAGTGAAAAATTCGAACGTTCCCACGGAGATCTTTGCAATCCAGAGATGTGGATTCAACTCCAGAAGCTGAATCAAGCACCGGACTCTGGAGAGTTTTTTCCGTATTCAGAACAAGCACGCTTTAATCTTCCTGAATAATAGATATAGGTAGCCTCACGGAATCCTAGGTAAGAATTAGTTAAGAACCGTTAAGATGCAGTGGCCAAAAGGAAAATTTAGGACACAATAGAACTGACTCCATAAATCAGAGGTATAGGCGTTGTCGTCGCAGAACCAAATTCTCATAGCTGAAGATGATGAAGGAGTCCGAGGCGCGATAAGACGTGCTCTTGAACAAGAAGGTTATCAGGTTACAGTCGCAGAAGACGGTGCTCGTGCATTGGAGATTAGTGAAAATATGACACCCGACCTGTATCTTCTCGATGTCATGATGCCAGAGGTTGATGGTTTATCCGTGTGCAGAACTCTAAGGCGAAGAGGCGATGCGACACCAATCCTTGTTGTAACAGCCCGCCATCTTATATCCGATCGAGTAGCTGGCCTCGATGCTGGTGCAGACGATTACCTCGTTAAACCTTTTGCTCTAGAGGAGCTACTGGCTCGAGTTCGTGCTCTTCTTCGGAGGGGAACAATTGGAGAGTCCGATGGAATTCTCGAGACTGCCGGAATTCGACTCGATCAAGGCGCCAGAGAAGTCAGTCGTAATGGAGTATCGGTTCAACTGACAAAGACGGAATTCGACCTTTTGGAACTGCTAATGCACAACGTTGGGATTGTTTTAACCAGAGAGACTATCTACGACCTCATATGGGATTACCGGTTTGAGACAAATTCAAAATCTCTCGATGTTTATATTGGA
The DNA here is from genome assembly GCA_902529525.1 of Actinomycetota bacterium. Lineage (GTDB taxonomy): Bacteria > Actinomycetota > Acidimicrobiia > Acidimicrobiales > UBA8592 > UBA8592. The sequence continues at coordinate 9,802 of CABZWT010000028.1, read as the reverse complement.
TATTTGCGGAGGAAGATCACCGTCGATGATATGCCTGACCCAATCCACACGGTCCGGGGTGTCGGATATTGTTTGAGAGAAACATGAGCTTGCGGACGAGATTAACAGTGGGGGTCGCCATCCTTGTTTCTGTAGTTGTCATTTTGACAGGTGGATTCATGTTCAGAACTGCAAAATCCGAGCTACGGGGCGAAGTTGATTCATTCCTAGAGCAGCGAGCTGGATCAGTCACTTCAGCAATTATCGATAAAAAAATTGACAGGAGGGATTTGAGGGCGTTTGGATTTGATGATTTTCTTTCTCGACCGGATGCGGCAACTCAACTTCTTGACGGGAGGGGAGAAATCATCTTCAGTTGGCCAATCGAGATTCCTATTGATCCTATAGACCTAGAGGTTGCAACTAGAGGAGGCGGAAAGATCCAGCCTCGCCAGCGTCTTTACGATAAAGATATCAACGGAGCGCATTACAGAGTTTTATCGAAAGAAGTTCGGCCTGAGGGCCTATTGCAGATAGGCCGTGACCTTTCCGAAGTAGATGCAGCATTAGGGGGAATAAAAAATAGAATCCTCATCTTCGGAGGGGGTGGAATACTCTTATCTTCTGTTATTGCGTGGCTCTTTGCATCGAGGTTCACACGCCCAGTTGTGCGTTTAACAAAAGCAGCTGAGAAGGTAGCAAAAACTCAGGACCTTGTTGCCTTTATTGATGTAGGTGAAGGAGATAGCGAGATTAATCGCCTCGCGGAAAGTTTCAATATCATGTTGGAGGCTCTTGCTACTTCAAAGGAGCAGCAGCGGAGGTTGGTTGAGGATGCAAGTCATGAACTTCGAACACCTTTAACCAGTTTGCGAACGAATATAGAAGTCCTTCTCCGGTCGCCAACTATGGAGCCAACTCAACAGGCAGAAATTCTTGCCGACGCGAAAATTGAAATTGAGGAGCTCGGAGTTCTTGTGGTGGAACTAGTTGAACTGGCTACAGCAACTTCAAGACATGAAGAGCCCTTTTCTTCGGGCGACCTGGGAGAAGTTATTGAAGAAGTCGTTCATAGATTTCGAAGAAGAACTGATCGGGACATTTCAATTGCGATTAAAGGAGACAATATAAGAGAAATTCGTACTGCTGGAATAGACCGAGCAGTTGGGAATCTGATAGAAAACGCCATCAAATTCAGTCCGGAAGGACAAGGCATAGAGGTTCGAGTTGAAGATGGTCGTGTTGCTGTTCGAGACTATGGACCTGGGGTATCGAAAGATGATAAGCCCAGAGTTTTCGATAGGTTCTTTCGGGCAACGAACACTCGCTCGATGTCCGGTTCCGGATTGGGTCTAAGCATCGTCGCTGAAATTATTCGCGGACATGGTGGGGAAGTATTCGTTGAAGATCCTCCTGATGGCTCCGGCACAGTTGTTGGATTTAGGCTTTAGGGGCTACAGGGATCGAAGATTTCGAATTTTTGATTGAACTACTTCGAAATCTTCAGGATTAGTTAAACCGGTCCACTCTTCCTCGCTCGAGAAGGTTTTGATAATAAGGTCTCCGTCGTTCATCAGGTTATGAATAGACTCAGGGAGAAGGCACTCAGATTTCTCAGATGAAGAATTTTCTGAGAAAAACTGAGTCCATTGTCGTTCTAGGGGTTTCATTATGCTGCTATGGAACCCCCACAGATTTAGAGAAACCGGAGCATCTTTATTAAGCTTTTCGCCAGTTGAGCCTTCAGTGATTTCACCATTTGAGCGGAACCCGATGCTCGAAGTTTCTAAGATTTCGGCGAGGTGTCCGTTTTTCACATTGCAGATTCCTCTCGTGACTTCTCCGCTTTGTGGGAGAGTCTTTGCCAGCTCGAATGTGATTAGCATGCCCACTCCGGGGTTTAGCAAGGGCAGTTGGTTCGAAGCTAGTTCGAACGATGATGGTCCATAATAGTCATCAGCATTGGCCAAAAGGAAAGAGCTGCCTTCAGCGATTGAATGTTCGGCGGATAAGACAGCGTGAGTCGTTCCCCAAGGTTTTTCTCTGTGCGGGCCGAAATCATCCTGACATACAAATGTGCAGTTGTGGTCACTCCCATGAATATTCTCAATATGTGCTTCAATATCGGTTGCAATCTCAGTTCTTACGATTAGAACAATGTCCTCTATACCCGCCGCCTGTGCGTCACGGATTGTGTAATCGAGGATTGCCTCTTCGTTAGGCCCTATATTTGCAAGTTGCTTTGTGCCTCCGAAGCGGCTGCCTAGTCCTGCTGCCATGATAACCAATGACGTTTTTTTCATAGTTCTCCCATTTGAAACATGCTCCTATTCTAATCCTTCTTAAGTAGGAAATATCGAAAGCAGTTTTTGTCCACTACCATTCTTTAAGCAAGAAAATAGTAAGGACCGAAGATGCTGCAAGACCGACTTTCAAAGATTATTGTTGCCTTGATCTGCGTTGTTCCTGTGCTGAGTTCGTGTGGTGGCGAGGAAGCCTCGGAGTCGCGGGTGGCAAGCTCGGAATTGCAGCTAGTGGCCTCCTGTAGCCCAACCCCTTCGACTACAGAAGGTGAGGTAGATAACACGGACTTGAGTATTAAGCCATCTATCCAAACCCCATCTAAGCCTCCGGTAGATCTTGAGGTAGAAGACATCGTGGAAGGTTCCGGTCCTCAAGCAAGTGCCGGAAGTTTTCTTGTGATGCAGTACGTTGGAGTTTCATGTTCAACAGGATTGCAGTTTGATGCATCGTGGGATAGAGGTCAACCGTTTAGTTTTGAGCTTGGAGCTGGAAAAGTAATTCAAGGCTGGGACGAAGGAATCGCAGGAATGGCCGTAGGAGGTCGACGCCTACTAACTATCCCTCCGGGGAAAGCATATGGGTCATCAGGGTCAGGATCAGGATCAATCGGCCCAAATGAAACTCTGTTATTTATTGTTGACTTGCTTGCCTTAGTTCCAACGAACCTAGACAAACCTTCTGTTTCAGTACCAGATGAACCAGCTTCTGAACTGGTAATCACAGACATTACTGAAGGAGAAGGGCCAGAAGTTCAAAGCGGCGACATTGTATATGTTCACTATGTCGGTTACTCGCAATCGACAAATACACAATTTGATGCTTCATGGGATCGCGGGAGAGAGCAGTACATCATATTCCCTCTTGGTCAAGCAACTGTTATAGATGGTTGGGAAGAAGGGCTTCTAGGTATGAAAGTAGGTGGTCGACGTGAACTTGTAATACCCCCAGATCTTGCCTATGGACAAGACGGAGCAGGCGAAGGGATTATCGCACCTAATGAAACTCTCGTTTTTGTCGTGGACCTTCTTGGCGCAAACGCATTTCTGAATTAGCTAAAAATTTACGGTTACCTAGAAACCCCAAATCGCTCTAATGCCGCCTGACTTCGGTCAAGTAAAAGCTGAGGGACTAGCACTCCATTAACCTCAACTCCTCCACCCGACCCGGTAGTAGAACTTTCCTCATCTGCAGAGTCTGTAGTTTCTTCCAGAGGAAGGGCTCCATCTTCTCGCTCTTCTAGAAATAGGTCCCAATCTTCTGCACTGACAAGCTTATTACGGTGCAGACTTCCCATTTCAACACCATTTTCAAACTTCACCCAGTACCTGACCCAGTCCAGACCATTTGAAAGCATTACTTTTCCACTGGTTCCTTCAGGTACGCCCTTCAAATTTGTTGCAGCGACAACATCTTGCTGTTTAGTGAGAACTTTTGTAAATATGTCAGACATAGATCTTCCTGAGTGATTATCTTTAAAAGAACCTAACACGAAGTAAGTGTTGGAGTGACACTTTCAGGTAATGACATTTTGTTTCCGAGGAACCTGTGAGAGCATGTAGCTATGGGATTTCAGGAGCAGGTTCTAGTCATTCACGGTCGAAAGCCAGTACTTGAGGCATTAAACAGTAGTCAGCAAGTTGTACGTGTGCATGTAAGCTCTCGTGCCGCAGGGAAAATAGTAACTGAAATTGAGAACCTCGCTCGTTCCAGTGGCATACCGGTCGAACGTGTGAGCGATAATCGAATCAATGCTTTGGCTAGAAGCGGCCAGCACCAGGGTGTGGCAGCTGATATTCGTGCAAAAAGAATGCAGAGCCTTCCTTCTTTTCTGGAACAACGAACTGGCAGGAACTATGGGTCGATGGTACTTGTATTGGATGGGATTCATAATCCAGCGAATCTTGGGATGATTCTTCGAAGCGCAACGGCGGCTGGGATTGATGGTGTCGTTGTCCCAGACAAAGGGACTGCAAAAATTGGAGCAGTAGCGATTAAAGCATCTGCTGGGGTAGCTTTCAAAGCGCCGATTCTTCGTATCGACAATGCCCTTAACGCTGTGATGCTTCTACGGGATGCTCGATTCGATATTGTTGCTTTGGATAGCGGGGGCGAATCAGCTCTCAAAGCAGATTATGGTGACCGCATTGCTCTGGTGTTAGGGAATGAGACAACTGGAATACAGAAAGAAGTTCTGGACATTTGCGAACGAACTTTTTCTTTGCCGCTATATAACGGAGTTGAGTCGTTAAATGTTGCAGCAACTGCAGCAGTGGTCTCTTATATTCTCTCAAGCCGAAGAGGAGAAGAATAGCAAGCTCGGTTAGATTTCCCTCCAGATCGGGCCGTTAGGAGTATCTTCAATCTCGATGTTCCGGTTCTTAAGAATGTCACGAATTCTGTCGGCAGCAGCAAAATCCCTTGAGGCTCTAGCTGCTTCTCGTTCTGACACTAGTAAATCGATTTCTTCATTTGAGTCGACAGTATCCTTTGAGAGGCCGAGGACTTCGAGTAGCTCAGATACTGTTGTAAAGGCCATTGATGCTTCTTTATTGTTCTTGTTATCAAGAGCAGCGTTCCCTGAATTAATCGTTTCAAAAATAACAGCGATTGCATCAGGGCTGCCTAGATCATTGCTCATTGCGGAGATAAAGCGGTCTTTTACTTTAGTGTCGATGGATGTTTCTCGGATATCCGCTCCAAGCATCCTGCGAAAGAATGCGTCTATTCTCTCGATTCCACCTATTGCGCCTTTCATTGTTTCATCAGAGAGTTCCATGATGGAGCGATAGTGAGCTTGGAGCATGGCTAGCCGTAATGGTCTGGGTCCGTATTGTGCAAGAGCGTCACCAAGGGTTCGAAAATTCCCCAAAGATTTTGCCATTTTCTCTCCGTCAACATTTAGCATCGCACTGTGCATCCAATATCGAGCGAATGAGTGTCCAGATGCTTCTGATTCAGCGCGTTCATTTTCATGGTGTGGAAAGGCAAGGTCAGAGCCTCCTCCATGGATATCGAAGTCATCTCCAAGTAGATGCAATGACATAGCGACGCACTCTATGTGCCATCCGGGTCGACCAGGCCCCCAAGGGCTATCCCAAGTAGGTTCACCAGGTTTTGCAGCTTTCCACAGGGCAAAATCCAAAGGATCCTGCTTGTCTTCCTCCGAAGCTACTCTTGCCTGTGCGCTTTCACGAAGTTCATTTACTGTTCGGCCTACAAGCGCCCCATAGTCAGCGAGAGAATCTACATCAAAGTACACTCCATGCCCCTCAATTTCGTATGCGGCCCCTTGTTCAACCAGTTGCGAGATGATGGCAAGCATCTCTTCGACATATTCAGTTGCGAGTGGTCTAAAATCTGGATCTGTAACGCCAAATTCTCGCAGTTGATCGATATAGATTCTGGTATACGTAGACGATAGTTCAGTCTCGCTAACACCTTCTCTAGCAGAACGTTCAATAATCTTGTCATCTATGTCCGTAATGTTGCTTGCTAGCGTCACGGTGTATCCTGACCACATCAAAAATCTCTTCAGGATATCGTAGGTCAAGGCGGTACGGGCATGACCCAGGTGAGGGACGTCATACACGGTTGGACCGCAAGCATAGATTGAGACATGATTTGGATCCCTTGTATCAAGGTCAACAAGACGATTTTGCATTGTGTCGAATATCTGCATCATCATAAGGATAGATAAAAGAACGATATTCGAATGGCCAATGCAAATTTTTTCGTATGTTTGGAGAATGGGAAGTTTGCTTTTGCTCGTGAGAAGATGAGGTACAGAGAGTATCATCATCAGTCAGCCCTCGTAGCTCAGTAGGATAGAGCGACCGCCTCCTAAGCGGTAGGTCACAGGTTCGATTCCTGTCGAGGGCGCCAATAATATTAGAAATTGTACACGCGACTGTTGGATATGAGAGAATGGGTTAAGCGCCTTTTACTTTGTTTCTCCTAGGGGAGTACATGTCTGATCTTGATGAGTACCAGATTAATGATAGGTACACACGTGACGATGGCCGCGTCTTTTTGACTGGAGTGCAAGCACTTGCTCGGATACCGCTTCAGCAGTTACGAGCAGATAGAGAACAAGGAAGAAGCACCGCGGCATTTCTTTCGGGGTATCCGGGATCACCTCTAGCTGGGTTGAACTTTGAAATAGACAAAGCACGATCGCTCGCACCTGATCTTAACATTGTCCACCGGCCAGTACTCAATGAGGAACATGGGGCTACTGCTGTTATGGGTAGCCAGTTAGCTCCAGGACAACCAGATTGCGTATACGACGGGATTGTAGGGCTTTGGTATGGGAAAGCTCCGGGTCTAGATAGGGCAACAGATGCCCTGCGTCACGCTGTATTCACAGGCACTTCGAGACACGGAGGTGCGGTGGCAATTGTGGGTGATGACCCGGCGGCTAAAAGCTCAACCGTTCCCTCAAGTTCAGATGCAGCGTTGGTAGATCTCCACATGCCCATCCTTTACCCGGGCGATGTTAAAGAGATATTGACCCTTGGAATGCATGCGGTTGCATTAAGCAGGATTACCGGAGCATGGACAGCTTTAAAAGTAGTTGCAGCAGTTGCGGATGGAAGCGGTACTATCGACTTGTCTTCATCTATTGTTCAGCCAAAGATTCCTGATTTAACGATTGATGGAGTGCCTTATTTACATCAACCAGATGCTAATTTACTGACACCAAACAATTTAGACTTGGAGCGAGATCTTCGAACTTCCAGAGCGGAACTAGTACGAAGGTATATTGTCGCGAATGAGCTCAACGTCACAACGGTAAATCCACCTGATCCTTGGATAGGAATAATCTCCAGCGGGTTTACCTATCACCAGGTAATTCATGCCCTCAATGCACTCGGCCTAAAAAGCCATCATGAAATAGCTACTGCTGGGATTCGCTTACTACATCTTCAGCTTCCTATACCTTTCGACCCGCAAAATATTCAGAAATTCGCAAATGGTTTAGATGAGATAATCGTAGTAGAAGAAAAAAATCCAACAGCAGAATGGCTAGTTAAAGACGCTCTCTATGGCAGCGCGCATCAACCCAGGGTACTAGGGAAAAATCACCCCGACGGGAGGGCCTTAATGCCAAGCCATGGAATCCTTGACGCAAATGCCATGCTCGAAGGGCTTCACGAACGTTTATCTCAAAAGATTTCTGACAGGCTTCAACCCCCGCAACGACCAAAGCAAATAAAGAATCTACTTCCACTTAACGTGCAAAGAAGCCCGTACTTCTGTTCTGGGTGTCCGCACAATACAAGTACAAAAGTTCCCGACGATTCCTTAATTGGAGCTGGGATAGGTTGTCATACAATGGTGCTGCTAATGGATGACGATCGAGTTGGCGATATTTCTGGAGTAACCGCAATGGGAAACGAAGGAATGCAATGGATCGGTATGGAACCATTCGTAGATCGGAAACATTTCATACAAAATATTGGGGATGGGACCTATTTTCATTCAGGGCAATTAACTATTCCCTCAGCTATTTCTGCGGGAAGCAATATCACATTTAAGCTTCTCTATAACGGGACGATCGCTATGACAGGCGGTCAAGACCCTGAAGGGGTCTTAAGCGTTCCAGATGTCACTAAGGTGATGATCGCTCAAGGTGTTGTCAAGATCATCGTAACTACTGAAGAGCCAGCGCTATATAAAAAAGTCTCATTCCCAGATCGGGTGGAAGTCTGGGGCAGAGAACGTATTGTCGAAGCACAAGAACACTTATCAGGATTTGAAGGTGTAACTGTTCTTATTCATGATCAGTCTTGCGCCGCACAATTGCGTCGGCATCGCAAACGCGGACTCATAAAACAGCCAGACTTCCGTGTGCTCATAAATCATCGGATTTGCGAAGCATGTGGGGATTGTGGGGAAGTCTCCAACTGCTTATCAGTTCAAACGAAAGAGACAGTATTAGGGCCCAAAACTTTTATAGAACAAGGATCATGTAACCTCGATGCTTCATGTCTAGAAGGAGACTGCCCTAGTTTCATTACTGTTACAACGAAGCCAGAGGAAAGCGATCAATCTGACAGCATGCAATCCAATAATTTCGGAGATCTCCCTGTTCCAGAGAAGATCTTTTTCCCTAATGCTCTTGATCTTCGTATGGCTGGGATAGGCGGCACAGGAGTCGTAACTACAGCACAAATTTTATCGACCGCAGCGATGCTCGATGGATTTGAAGTTAGAGGACTAGATCAGACTGGCCTTTCACAAAAAGCAGGGCCGGTTGTTAGTGATATTCGGTTATCTAGAGATCTTCCTAGGTCATCTAATCTCTTAACAGATGCAAGCGCTGATGTTATTCTGGCCTTTGATCTTTTAGTTGGCGCGAGCGAATCTTCCCTTAAGGTAGCTAAACCTGGCCATACTGTCCTTATTGCGTCTGATTCACCCACGCCCACAGGATCAATGGTCGGGAAACCAGATACTCAATTACCCGATGTAACAGACCTGGCTAGGCGTGCCTCCTTCTTCACAAATGAAGAAGAGAATGTGTATGTGAGCGCGGCGAGCATTTGCGAAGAACTTTTAGGTGATGCTACTTCAGCTAATATCTTTCTTCTTGGGGTCGCTGTCCAAAAGGGTGTCATTCCTGTTTCTCCTGAATCGGTTGAGGAAGCGATTGCCTTGAATGGGGTTTCAGTACAAAAAAACCTCAGTGCGTTTAAATGGGGAAGGGCATGGATGCATGATCCTACAAATGTTGATAAACAATTCATCCCATCTGCTCCTCAAGCCTCTGTGATGAAACTGAAAGAACTGCCAGAGAAACTCGAAATTCTAATCAAGTCCCTGAATCTGTCGCCATCTACCAGAGAGTTGCTTTATTTTCTCTCCCGAGATCTTGTAGGATTCCAAAATAGTAAATGTGCTGAAGAGTTCTTAATTACTGTCAAAAAAGCCGTAGAGGCGGCTCAGTGTCTTGAAGATAGTGATTCTGTTACCGAATTAGCGGAAGCAGTTGCGCGCGGAGTTCATAAACTGACTGCATATAAAGATGAGTATGAGGTCGCTCGCTTATTTCTAGATGCAGAAACAAAATCTGAAATGACTGGTCTGCAAGGTTCAACCGGAAGAGCCAGATGGCATCTTCACCCTCCGTTTCTTAGGGCGCTCGGAATGAAAAACAAGCTCAAAATCCCATTCACGATTGCCGAACCCCTTATGCTAGTTCTCGCTAGTGCCAAAGTCCTTCGAGGTACGCCCTTTGATCTATTCGGATATGCGAAAGTAAGAAAAATCGAGAGAGATTTACGCGATCAATATCTATCTTCCTTGCAAAACGCTTTTGAGCTTCTAGACCAAGGCAACTACGAATTGGTTACTGAACTGGCAGCTCTTGCTATGGAAGTAAGGGGTTTCGAAGATATTAAACTCCGCTCAGCAGAGAAATTTTTCGCTCGTCTTGATGAGTTAAATCACGAGATCTCATCAAATCGCAATTAGACGGTTCTTGCTGCGTCAAGGCCTATGATCACTGCCATCATGA
>CABZWT010000027.1:0-17628 GCA_902529525.1 Actinomycetota bacterium | reverse complement strand
GGCCTCCCATTCCACAATCCCTGTGCCAAGGAAGATCTGATAACCCCTCAGTTATTCCTGGCACTTTTATTACAGCAGCGATTCCATCACCATGATCCGGTGCAGGTATCAAGGGTCTGGTCGATAACCTTGCGAGATGCTGCAACCTTTCGTCATAGGGAAGGCCAGAAAATAGCTGAGATCCATAATTGAGGTAGGTTACTCGGCAGCATTGCTCTTTCCCTTGACCATCTGTAGCCCACCAGGAACGCTTATCTTCTGGGTCTGCTGCGACCCGACGATCCTCGACTTCATCTTTCATGTTTTTAATTTCTTCATCCGAAAAGACTCCCTTAACAAGAAGGAAGCCCAAACGATCCAAAACATTCTTCATGTCGCTGAATCTGTCCTGCATTGAAAATGTATAACCATCGCCTATTACTTGTTTGGAAGGGAACCATATGGGCCGGTCATTGTATAGTCCCTGTAAAGCAGGCTCCCATTTCGCAAGATGATTGAAGCTTCCTCTCTCAATAGTTACTCTCCCTTGAATTGCTAGCCCCATAATTGACCATGCTTCGGTAATGAGATCAGACCATGCAGCCACGTCCGTTGAAATAACGAGAGAGGCACTTTCTGTTCCTTCCTCAACGACAACTTGGCCTTCTTGCGCCCTAAACGTCCATCCGTGCTCATCTTCTAACTGGATGCCGATTGATCTGCCGTCTCCGACTAGTTCAGCTACTTCAGCTCCACGTCGTCCTGCTGCCCGATCAGCTATCTTGCCGGAGTAGAAGTCTTTAACATCAGCCGAACCGAAATATGTGTTCAAGGTCTTCATACGAAGAAGTATAGTAGACGCTGTTCTATATCTTGAAATGCCTATCTAGGGGAATTGGAAGGTTCAAACGACGAATCTTCGCAGGTGAATTCACTCCCATTCAGCTCGAATATGCGCTGGTATTGGCCGTATTCGGGGGTACCAAGGGGAACGCAAGGGGTCCCCTGGATTTAACGACAAAGATAATCCTGGAGTTAGCGGGACAGTTGGACGGGTAGGTGGCCGCTTCGCATAACGAAGATCGTCGCCATATAGGCGAATAGTTATAGCCCTTCTCTTACTGTCAGGGCCTGTAGGGCCACCTCCGTGCAAAACGCCGGGATGAGCAAATATGACATCACCAGGAGATATTTCCCAAGACCGTATATCATACGCCCCCCTATTAGCTTCAATGTCTGGAAGCGGCGGCAACTCATCTCCATAATGAGGGGCAGTCGGATCTTCTGAAACTTTAGAAGGGCTAAATCCGTCAAACATTGTCCCCTTATGTGAACCAGCTACGTATTCAAGGCATTCTCCTTTCGGCAGGGCGTCAAGAGATATCCAAGCGGATGCAATCTGTTCTCCTTGGATAGGCCAGTATGGCGTATCTTGATGCCACGGAGTTCGCTCAGCATTCCCACCTTCTTTGACAAAGAACTCATCCGAATACAGCCAAAGATTATCGGAGCCGATAATCTTTCCGACAAGGTCAGCTATGGGAGAGTCATAGACAAAACGTCGAATTTCTGGAATCACATCGAAGTTCCGGATAGTTTCGATAAATTCTCCTTCATGACCCTCAAAGAACTTGTGAAGATGCTGAGAGCTTTCATTGAGGACACGCTCTAACCCAACTTCGAGCAATAGAAGCCATTCAGGATGCAAGACATTCTTGACCATGACAACTCCGTCTTTTCCATATTGTTCCATATGATCGTCAGTGATAAGCGATACAGGATCTTTGGTCAATTTTTCTACAGTTCCAGGCAGATCAGAAGATCTTCGACTTGGTTGGTTTTCGCTCATTTAAACCTCACAAACTCGTCCAACGGTCTAACCCCATGATGTCCCCTGGCAGGTCATTCCCGTCATATAATTTCTCCTGAAAGCGTCGCATGCCGCTAAGCCATCGATCCATATCCTCTGCCCGATATTTTATGTAATCTTCAACTTGACGGTGCGGGAGGACAAGAAACCTTTCATCTTTAATCGCCGATATGCACTCGAGGGCTACTAGGTCTGGTTCAAGTATTCCATCGGAACTTGCAACTCCCCCTTCTTCCCATTCTGCTTCTTCTCCGAGCACTGCGTCAGGGCTATTTATGATGATGTCCGTCCGGACCGCTTGTGGGCAAAGCACTGAAACGCGTATCCCCTGATGATGGTGCGTGATAGCTAGCCATTGAGCCAGAGAAATTGCCGCCCCTTTTGTAACCGAGTAAGCAAGAGAACCGATCTGCGTTAGAAGGCCAGCTGCTGAGGCTGTATTCAGCAGGTATCCCCCACCGTTTGCAATCATTTGTGGGAGAACAGCTCTAGCGGCATAAATGTGAGCCATGACATGCACCTCCCACATCTGAGTGATCCTTTCATTAGTGTCCTCTAATCCAGCATTAGTTACGAAACCAGCGTTTGAACAAAAGAGGTCGATGGGGCCATGTTGTTGTTCTACATCGTGTACAAGCTGGATTATTTGCTCTTCCTTGGCTACATCGACCATCTTCGCGGAGCCGTTAACTTCGCTTGCTACGGCCTGCGCATTCTCAAAATTAATATCAGTCACAACAATATGTCTTGCGTTAGCCTTTGCCATAGTTCTTGCCATGGCGGCTCCGATACCTGCACCACCGCCGGTAATAACGACTACTTTTCCCTCTAGATCCATCTTCTTCCTAACCTTGCCGTGAATCAGTACCTTATCTGCCTTCTCCAACACTTTATTTAAATTAAAGCTAGTGCATACGTGGCGTTTGGGAAAAAATGTCTTACAGTGGAAGAAACCCGTGTGGGCTGTTGACGATGTGCAACCCAATCGAGCTTGGTTTGCTTTCGGCCAATAAGCCGCTGGGTTTTCGGCGGTTTCTTAAATTAAGAATCCATTTACTCTAAGGAGAGAGCCGTAACTATAAATACAGAATCAAACCCTATTTCCGCGTATGAGATTTCGCTGCTTGCGCAAAAGCATTTGGATGGGGTTGGAACTCAGGATGAACTTACTCTGCTTCAAGAGCATAAAAATCTTTGGGTTGAAAGCTTATTTAAATATCTTGAGTCAACAGACCGGGCCATTACTAATGCTCGGAAAAGCTACCGTGGGTCTGAGCGCCGGACAGTCCTTGACGACTTGAATAGCGAGGCTGACCGTATTGACGGTGTGCTCACTGATCTACTTGGCCCTGCTCCAAAACGAAGCGTCTCTCATGACGGAGAATCATCGACTGGTGACTTATCCATGCCGGTTCTCCAACTTGCATGGAGTGATGGGCGTCTTATTGCATGGTCAGCTGGGCATAAAACAGAACCAGAAGACCATGAACAGATTCTTGAACGACTTGCGGCTCATGGTGCGAGCGCTATTGAATGGACTCCGAGTGATGATATCGCTTTACCAGGAGACGTAAAAGCTCCTTGTGTTTCTGCTCCTCTCGCAGCAACGCTTGGATGGCTGGTCTCCCTTGGGGGGATAAGAGGATCGAACTTAGGGGCAACTGCAATATGGATGGGGGTCGCAGCAGGGACCGCCGTCAAATTAGTTATTGAAGGAAAAATGTTCCCTCTCCTCCATGAAGTTAGCGGCACACATAATGACGAGACAGGTGAAGCCCTTTTTCATGTCCGGTGGGCTCCAGCCCTACTTGATGCTGAGCTTCACGCCCAGCTTGTCAAGTCCGCCCCTGGAGCGGTGATGGTGACTTCGGGTGAGACTGACAGGCATAAATTTACTGGAAAAGTGATTGGTGATCTCACTGACTCGATTGTGCGGATGGCTGCTAGCCAAATAGATCTCCCCCCTACCCCTCCGACCCTCTCATCGAAAGAAGATGTTGGTGAAATGATTGTCTCTCGTCTTGATGGAATGGCTTTTCGTGCACCGACTGATGATGCCGTAGACATTGCTCGTCGGTTGACACAATGGTCGGTTCCCGTTACTGGGTTAGCGAAATTAAAAATTGTTGTTCAGCTTGACCCGCCCGATGATTCTGATACGTGGCTCGCCAGAGTGTTGGTTCCAAATGGAAAAGACGAGCTTGAACCCATTGAAGTTACGGTAACTACAGGGAGCGAAGCGCGACGCAAACTGGTTAATAAGCAAATAACGAGGCTAGAACGACTATTTCCAGAATTGCTTCGCCCGGGAGGCCGCCGAAGAGGTGAGGTTCTCTTGTCACAGGGCGAAGCATGGGAGCTCATGAGTAACGTCGGAGAAACGCTTACCGCAGCGGGCTATGATGTGCGCGTTCCAAAACTCACTAACCGGAAAACAACTCCTATTCTTAGAATTACAGCTGACAATCAGGACACTGTCGTGGGAGCCCAGCAAATAGCTGATGTCCGGTGGACAGCAGTGTTCGATGATGTTGAACTGGATGCTGAACAGATCAGAGATCTAGCTTCTCAAGCGAAGCCGCTCGTGGAGTCCAAAGGTCAGTGGGTTGAGTTAGATAAAGTTGATCTTGCTGAAGCTGCCGCTGCATTAGCAGAGCGATCAGACATGACAAAAATGTCTGGAGCTGAGATGCTTAGACATGCTTTAGGTTTAGAGGGATTTGCTCTGGGTGGCATAGCACTTGCAGGTGGTGGTTGGGCAGTTGAGCTACTCCGAAGCGTAAAGGAATTGCCGGAAGACCCGAATACAAAACCGGATAATTTCGTCGGTGAATTACGCAGTTACCAAGCTGATGCGCTTGCATGGCTTGAATTCTTAGAAGCTGCTGGGCTAGGAGGATGTCTTGCTTTGGATATGGGTCTAGGTAAGACACCGACAACACTTGCTTCTGTTGCTGGTGAGGACACGAAGAGTGCAAGTCTTGTAGTGGCTCCTCCTGCTGTTGTGGGAAATTGGAAGGCTGAAGCTCAAAAGTTTGTTCCTGGTGTGAAGGTTCTTGTTCACCATGGTCCGAATCGCGCGAAAGGCACCTCTTTGAAAACAGCTGTTGAAAATAATGACCTTATTATTACGACTTATGGGACGGCTGTTAGAGACATTGATCAGCTTGAAACTTTTGACTGGGCCAAGATTGTGCTTGATGAAGCTCAAGCAATTAAAAACCCTGCCGCGGAAACATCAAAGCAGTTGCGGCGGCTTGAGGCGCATTCACGTGTTGCCCTTACAGGAACCCCCATTGAAAATGGGCTTGGAGACTTATGGTCTATTCTCGATTGGGCCAATCCCGGTTTGCTCGGACCTCGAACTCAGTTCATTGCGCAATTAACCCCGGACCAGAAAAGAGAAACGGGGAATGAAGATGCCTTGAAGGCGTTAAATGGAATTATGGTCTACAGGAGAACTAAGGCTGAGCCTATTATTGCCGCTGAGCTACCTGACCGCATTGACGAAGTAGACCATTGCGCCATGACCCCTGAGCAAATTGGTCTCTATCAGGCTGTTATTGACTCGTTGATTGAAGAAACTGAGAACAGTGACGCAGGAACTCCTCAGCGAAAAGGAGCTGTGCTTGCTGCTATAACCGCTTTAAAACAGATTTGTAATCATCCTTTAAATTATCGCGATGATGGTGGCCCTATAGAAGGCAGGTCAGGAAAGCTTGACCGTCTTTATGAACTGGTTGAGACGGTTTTCGCAGCAGACGAGCGACTTTTAGTCTTCACCCACTTCGCAACTTGGGGTGAGCGGCTTGCTAGACATCTCTCTCAAAAGTACGATCTCCCAATTGACTGCTATCACGGCGGGCTAGGTCGTGGGGCTCGTGACAAGATGGTCGAGACTTTTCAAAATGGTTCTGGGTCTGGAGCGATGGTGCTTTCATTGAAAGCTGGCGGAACAGGACTTAATCTGACTGCAGCCAACCATGTTATTCTTTATGATCGTTGGTGGAATCCTGCCGTTGAAGATCAAGCTCGTGACAGAGTGTGGAGAATCGGACAGAAAAATACTGTTATCGCCCATAGACTAATCTGTCCTGGGACTGTAGATGAACGCGTTGAAGAGGTCGTCGCAGGGAAAAGACAAATAGCAAATCTTGTTCTACCTAAGTCTAGCTCTATTGGAGATTTGAATGCAGAGCAGCTTCAACAGGCATTCGGAATAGATACGGACTTTATGCTTGAGTATGAATCACGACAGAATGGCGGGAGTGATAGCGATGAGCACTAAGCGCAACTCTGGAAGTTCTACGTCTGGCTCTCGAACTACTTCTCCATCGGGTGGGACTAGGAAAAGGAGACGGCGTAGTCGAAGCAAGCCTGATCCGAGAAAATTTTGGGGTAATCCTGAAGCACTCCCCAAACCTATCTATGGATTATCGACTCCACCAGTAACTAACGCCATACCCTCGTCTCTTGGGCGGCCGCCAATCACTGGACAGGAAACAGTTTCAATAAAGTATCTTGATGCTATTTATGATCGATCAGTCGGTTTAGCTTTTGTTCTGGCGACAGCTGGAGGTTTAGATCTTCCGGCACCTGAAGGTGAGGAAGAGGTCGAAGCTGAGGATGAGCATAATGCCGTCGATCCGGTTGTGGACTCATTTAACGCTATTGAGTCTCCTGAAAATGCAATGGACGGAAATAAATTTTGACTTGATGGCTTCTAGAAGAGTGCGTCTTGCACCAGTAAGTCCTCAGTGTCGAATCGACCGATTTCTATTTCAACGCCGAAGAGAGGATTAAGGTCAGCTATGAATACATCTGATGAGTCTTCGGGAGATAAGGCTGCGACTCTTCCGACCATATCGACAATTTTCAGTGCATGAGCCCCATTGGTAAGGTCTCGCGGGTAGAGGTGAACGTTGCTCCAGAGACTATTTTCCAGTGCATCGTTTTCCCACTCGATTACATGCGGTTCATAGTCTAGATTCTGTGAATCTTCGAGGACAGCCTGCACTTCCCTGCTGACGTGTTCGAGTTTGTCCTTTGCATCTTTCCTGCTTATGGGGTTTACCAATCCGGCGAGTTTTCGTTTTGTTGATACTGCCTGTTGTATTGAAAGTTGGTCGGTGACAAGGTCTTCCATGATTCGTACTGTGTAGCCATTCAATGTTTTGGCGACAATGGTTGCCCATATGGCTCCCTGTTCTCGTAGGCGCCGCTCTTTCCGATTCTGGGTTGTTGTTCCGACCTTTAGAGACCCATCTGCGAAACATGCCAGGTACAAGAAATTTGGTTGATCCATGTGGCTCCGGAACGCTTGAGGTACTTCATCGATGCTTTTCTTATGTGATTGGTGAAGATTGGCAGCGTACCGTGCATCGGCGTTGGAGCATTTCAAGCATTTTCTGCCTTGCTGAGGTTCTTCAAGGCATATCTCGTAAGAAGCGCCATTTTGGGTCATTGCAGTATGGCCAAGACAGAATCTCCTTGTTTCACTCGTCACTCTGTAAAGCAATGGGTAGTTAACTGCCGACTCGGTTATTGCTGTCGGCTGGTTACCATTTCGCATCCGTAATAGGGGTCCTGATTCCTGCCAGTTTAAGGAGATTAGAACCGTAGAAGAGGGAGATTCTTTGGTCACAATTCTGTAGTTTAGCTCTTGTCGTGATGGTGATAGTGGAGAAAGGCGATGCGAGCGTCGATCGGGCACGTAAACTGGATACGTCCATTATTTGCGATTCGTATTGCTAGATGGATTTAATTCATTCTCCATATGTGAAAGGTGACTACCTATGTCTTCGGTTCCTCCTCAGCAGTGCCTTGTAGCATTAGATGTTGAAGGTGTCCTTACTCCGGAGATCTGGATTGCAGTTGCCGACGAATTTGGCATAGAAGGGCTAAAACGAACCACAAAGGATGAACCTAATTACCAGTTGTTGATGGATTCTCGTATTCAGTTGATCAACTCCAACGGTATTGCGCTTCAGGACATTCAATCTGTAATTGCTTCGCTATCACCTTTGGAGGGTGCTTCTGACTTTTTGGATGAGCTTCGTTCTCGTGTTTCGGTAGTTCTTCTTTCTGATACTTTTGAGGAATTTATTCAGCCGTTGATGGATCAGTTGGGAAACCCGTTGATTCTCTGCCATCGTTTGATTGTTGATCCAAACGGGGTCATTACTGGTTTCGTGGAACGAATTCCGAATCAGAAATTCCACGCTGTTCGCTCGTTTCAGGAGCTGAATTACCGGGTGCTTGCTGCTGGAGATTCGTATAACGATCTTTCGATGATTGACCAAGCCGACGCTGGGCTTTTATTTCGGGCTCCAGATCATGTTCGGTCTGAGAGATCAGACCTTGTCTGCCATGATGACTATTCTGATTTGCTTAGTTCGATCCAAAGCTTCATCGAGTCAAGTAATTAATCCCATCTAACTGGCAAAGAGGAGAAACCCTTCAGTACTCCGGCCTTCGTCCTAGTTGGTGGGCCGTCGCTGCGTATTTTTGGAAGCCTTTCGGCTATTGCTTTTAACGCTACGTTTCCCTCGAGACGCGATAAAGGGGCACCCAAACAGTAGTGGGGTCCCACTCCGAACGATGCGTGATTCCTAAGGTCAGTTATATCTCTTGTGATGTCAAAGGCATTAGGGTTATCCCATGCCTTTGGATCCCTATTCGCAGAGGCGAACATCATGCATACCTTTGAATTCTCAGGCATCTGCACGCCATGCATAGTTACCTTTTCATTGTTCGTTCGAAAGAGGCCATGGACCGGAGCGTCGTATCGCAGGCTCTCCTCTACTGCGTTTGGGATGAGCGCATGATTCTTTTTCAAGAGGTCGAACTGTTCAGGGTTTTCCATGAGGCGGTGAAGTATGTTTCCGATCATAAGCGTTGTTGTTTCTGAACCTGCGACAAGAAGAAACTGGCAGAATCCTAGAATTTTTTTCGTCGTTAAGGCGTGCCCGTCTTGCGTGACTGTAAGAAGTCGGGTCAATAAGTCATCTGGGTAGTCTTCTTTAGACTCTATGGCTTTCTTCCGCTTTTCTATGTGAGCTCCAAAATAGGCAAAGAAGTCTTGATAGGCATTTTTGACTTCATCTGAGGCTTCCCGACCTCCTGAATAGGCAACAGCTGCAGCCATCTCGAGGACCCAACTTCGGAACTGCTCTATATGGGTGATTGGTGTGCCTAGCATCCAACACATCACGGTGAGAGGTATCGGCGCTGCAAAGTCTGTAATGATGTCTCCAGATTTGTTGTGTTCAAAAGAATCAATCAATTCGTGGACTAGTCCTGTAATATCGTCTTCCATTTTCTCAATTACGGAAGGTTTGAAGATTCTAGATATCGCTATTCGTTCGCTTGTGTGTTCAGGCGGGTCGCTTGATACAAGGACCCCGATGCCGGGTTCTGAAAACGCCAGTCCAGGACCGTACTTGGACGACCAGATTTTTTCGTCTCTAAGCGCCCTTGTTACGTCTTCTTCTCTTGTTAGCGTGAAATGCGAAGCTGGGTCATGCGTCAGATGAACCGGACATTTTTCTCTCATAGCCGCAAATACCGCTGCGGGTTCCGTCTGGAATTTCTCGTCAGTGAAGCTGAAGAGTACTTGTTCCCTGTCCATGGATGTTGATCTAGAGCGCTCGAATCAGGTTAGCTGATTGATGAATCGCGTCCATGATGCCGTTAGTTCCAGATGCATCTCCGACGGTGTGGATTTTCTCAGACATCTCCGGAAGTTGTTCCTTTAAGTAGTCTCCGAGCTCTCGGTTTGGATGGTTGTATGTGACAAGAACTACTGTTTTGGCGGAGAGGGTTCGCATACGTTCTGTAAATGGGACTCCGATAAGGACTTCATCATCTGTGATGGCTTGGAGATAATGGCCGCCGATAAAATCAAAATCTTGTGACATGAGTCTTTCTTTGGCCGCTTCGACGGTTGCAGGAGGATACGGCAGTGAAGCACCAAGGCTTTCGTATCTACTCACAAAGGTCACTTTCATTCCTTGTTCGAGGAGTTTGTCTGCAACAGAAATAGCTTCGAAGGTTCCTGTATCGTCAAAAACGACCGCCGGTCCTTCTGTCGTTATTCTTCCGCCGAATCCAAAGATGTCCCAACTTGAGTAGACATGATCAAGGTCGAACCCTTTCAGCGGAGAAATGGGGGTCGTTAATTGAAATCCATCTTTCCGTGGTGTTGATCCTGTGGCGAGGATAATTCTGTCCGGATTGAGTTCTTCTACAATGTCCGGGTCGACCAAAGAATTCAGGGTGACGTTAATTTTGAGGCGTTCCATTTCTGATTCAAGCCATTTTGTAATTGAGCCGATATCAGACCTACTTGGAGCCGTTGCCGCGATTCTTACCTGCCCTCCAAGGTGCTTGGTCGCTTCGTGCAGGTGCACTTCGTGTCCCATGATCGCTGCTGTTCGTGCTGCTTCCAGACCTGCTGGGCCGCCTCCTACAATCAGTATCTTTTCAATTGCCTTGGGTTTTCCTTCGGGTTCGAAAGTCACTTCTGTTTCCTGAGCTGCGGCTATGTTTACCACACAGCCAAGCTTTCCTGTTGACATGATCTGTCCAACACAACCGAAATTTGACCCTATACAAGGTCGAATTTGATCCGTGTTGCCTTGTCGTGCTTTGTTCACGAGGCCGGGGTCAGCTATTAGGGCTCGTACCATAGATACCATGTCGGCTTGCCCTTCACTCACAATTGTGTCGGCATGGTCGAGAGTCATGATTCGTCCAACAACGATCGTTGGTTTGGTTATCTGCTTTATAATGGGTTCGTTGGCTGGCATTTCATGGCCAAGAGGGTCATCCATTGGTGAGAGCAGTTTGTGAAATCGCCAGTATGAGCCCATATGAAGCGAGATGTAATCAACATGGGGTTCGACAATTTTTGCTATTTCTGCATTGTCCGCTGCTGTTAAGCCTCCTGGGATGTATTCTTCGTTGGGTAGGCGGATCCCAACACATATATCTGTCCCGACTTCTTCACGTATCGCTTCAATTATCTCCATGAGGAATCGCATCCTGTTTTCTAGCGATCCTCCATATCTATCAGTACGGATATTATTTGCAGGTGAAAGGAACTGCTCGATCAAATAACCACTAGAAGCATGGATATCTATTCCATCGAGTCCTCCATCTCGACAACGGCGAGCTGCGGATGCGAATGCTTCGATCATTTCTTCAATCATGGGGATTGTCATTGCTGTAGGTATTCCTCCCGCGATTGGGTTAGGGATAGCGCTAGCTGAGATTTGGAACGTTCCTTTGCCTGGAGCGCGTGCAGATCCCGGGTGATAAATTTGCTGGAGTATTTTCATCCCGTGAGGGCGAAGAGCATCAGAAAGCTCTTTATAAAAAGGTATGACAGCATCATCATGTAGCGGAATGATGCTTCTCATAGCGGGAGAGGACAAATGCACGCCAGTCGCTTCAAGTGTGCTCATCCCTACCCCGCCGACAGCTCTTGCTTCGTGATAGGCGATTAGTCTTTTTAGGGGAAGGGCGGTCGAGTGTGCTGATCGTACGATGCGATTAGGGATGGTGACTGGTCCGACATCTATTGGTTCAAAAAGTTTTTCATACATGTCGCTTCCCCATTCCCCGTTATCTCTATTTTCTATCCTCTCGGTTCCCTGTCAAGTCCTAAACATCTTTCCCCGAGTATGTTTCGCATGATGTTCGATGTTCCTCCCATAATGGTGTACGCAGGAGCATACGCAAGGCCTCGTGACATGTGGGTGTCGAGGAGAGCTTCTGGGCCAAGGGTTCGACTAACGAATTGTGCTACATTCCATTCGTGCTCCGTGCAGAAGCATTTTGTTGCTGCACTAAACCCAGCGGGGGCTTGGCGGAGCACTTCGCGGTACACGAGGAGTTTTCCTATGCGGTAGCCGGATTCGAGCGTGCTGATTTCTTGTCGTATTAGAGGGTCGCCAGTGTCCGCGTGTTTGAGTGCCTCGTCGTACAGGGCTTTGTTTGACACGAGCCTGTCTATGCCTCCTCGTTCGTGTTCGAGTTGTCGCATTGTCTGTTTGAACGCTTCCCCCTCAACACCGACAAGGTTTTCAATCGGTACGTGTACGTCGGTGAAATAGACTTCGCAGAAGTGGCGGTTTTCGGTCATATCGGTAATCGGACGAACTTCTATCCCAGGTAGATCCATGGGGACAATAAGTTCAGATATGCCTCTGTGGGGCGGTCCTTCCGTTTTGGTTCTGCAAATCAAATAGCAGTAGTCTGCGACCGCTCCGAAACTGGTCCATATTTTTTGTCCGTTCACGATGAATTCGTCTCCCTGTCGAACCGCTGATGTAGCTAGTGAAGCCAAGTCGGATCCAGAGTCTGGTTCGCTCATTCCGATACACCAAGTAGTTTCTCCAGAAAGCATGCCGGGCAGGTATTCCGCTTTTTGGTCTTCTGTTCCATATGCGATGAGTGCTGGCCCCATCTGCCGATCGGCGAACCACATTGCGGCAATTGGAGCTCCGTTTGAGATCATTTCTTCTGCGACGAGAAGGCGATCAATCGGCGGTCGTTCTTGACCTCCGTATTTTTTGGGCCACCCCATTCCGATCCAGCCTTCGTCAGCCATGATTCGGGCGAATTCTTTTGAGAACCCGTTGATCCAGCTGTCGTTATGCCGTCCGTATTCTTTAACGCCTTCTTGGGCTACTTTTCGGGCTCGTGCTTGAAGCTCGAGTTGCTCATCAGTGAGGGAAAAGTTCAGCATTAGGTATTGGCTTTGAGCCAGGAGAGGATTTCTTCTGTATGTTCATTTGTTTTTGGCCGTTTGAATACATGCTGGATGACGCCTGAGCCATCGATGAGGAATGAGGTTCGTTGGAGCCCCATATAGACTTTGCCGTAGTTTTTTTTCTCTCCCCATACTCCGTATTTTTCGATAATTTTCCGGTCGGGGTCTGGTAGGAGCGGGAACGCGAGTTGATGTTTTTCTGAGAATCGTTGGTGGCTGTCATTATCGTCTGGCGATACGCCCACTATTGCAATGTTTTGTGCAGAGAGTTTTTTGAGGTTTGTTTGGAGGTTTTGTGCTTGTGTTGTGCATCCGGGTGTGTTGTCTTTGGGGTAGAAGTACAAGAGCAGGTGCTGGCCTTTAAAGTCGGAGAGTTTAATTTCTTCACCGGTGTATGTTTTGGATTTGAAGGCCGGAGCTTTTGTTCCTTCCTCCAACGGTTGTGGTTTAGGCGCCATTGAGCCTCCTTGGTGAGGGTTTCTTATTTGGGGTCCTGTGTCTACTTGCAGAATATCAGGCGACAACCTTGACGGAAAAGTTGCTACCGGGTGCTTGGTTGTGTGAGGTTTTCGAGTTGGGTTACGAGAACGCTGACAAGGTACTGGCCGCTGCTTTCGGGTGATACGGGAAGGGTAAGTTGCTGGTCTCGTGATAGGAGCGAGTATCCATAGATCGATGAGAGGACAAGTCGGGTCCAGTGTGTTTTTTCTGGGTCTGTGATACCTAGGCGTTCGAGTACGAGGTCTAATGGCCTCTGGACTGCCGCTATAGCCTCACGGAGTTCTTGGTCGTCGCCGGGTGGGTGGATTGTTGCTGTAAAGGACCCTGGTCGGGTTATGGCGAATGTGAGTTGTGCTTGGAGTATTGCTTCTACGGCGGTGAGGCCAGATCGCCCTAGGGCAGCGTCTGTTACTGTGTGGGCTAGCTGGTCAAGGCTTCGTAAAGCGATTTCTCTTCGTAGTCCATTCATTCCGTCTACATGGGCATACAGTGACTGGACGCGGATTCCTGTTTTGTCAGCGACTTCAGATAGGGAGATGTCGGCTACATTTCCTTTTTCTGTGAGGATTTGCTCGGCTGCGTCTATGACTTGTGTTTTTGAGATTCCGATTGGTGCCGCCATGGTTTCTTTCGTTTTTTTGGGATACAGGTTGTAAATTCTACCTAATTATATCAGACTTAAGTCTAATGGTATTAGACTCTGTGGAAATGGTAGAAATTTGTAGTGATGACCCCTACGAGGTGTCTGCAGTATACGCTGCTCGTGGGTGGGGCGATGGACTGCCGTTGGTAGCTCCCACTACGGAGCGAGTCAACGAAATGCTCGCTTCTCTCGGGGACGTAGACCCTGATGAAGTGATAGCTACGCTTGCGCCCCGTTCAGGCGAGGCGACTCGTAGGGCCATAGCGGTAAATGCGGTATTAGCTGGCTGCTCCCCGAAGCATCTTCCTGTTCTGATCTCAGCGGTTCGGGCCCTGAGTGCCCCCGAAATCAATCTCCGCGGTGTGAATGCGACGACGCATTGTGTCGCTCCCCTTTTGATCGTTCACGGGAAATACGCTGTCGAAGCAGAGTACAACGGTGGGCTTGGCGCCTTTGGCCCCGGAAATATTTCGAACGCTGTCACCGGTAGGGCGTTGAGATTGATTCTTCTCCATATTGCAGGAGCCACCCCGGGCAATGGAGATGCCTCTACGCAAGGCGGTCCTGCAAAATACAGCTATTGTGTCGCCGAGAATTTAGAGGACTCTCCATGGGGAAGCTATGCGTCGACCACTGGAGTCGATGCTGAGTCTGCGGTTACGGTCCATTGTGGGGAAGCCCCGCATAATGTGCACGATATGGAGTCCTCAGAGCCAGCACCCATTCTGGATAAGATTGCTTCCGCTATGTGCTCGTGGGGCCAGAATAATTCTCCCATTAGTCAGGGGGAATACTTTATCGCCTTATGCCCCGAGCATGCCGTGGTATGCGCTGATCATGGGTGGAGCAGAGCAGACGTCGCCTCCTACCTTTTCCAGAAAGCCGTTGTTAATGTTGGAGAGACAAGAGAAGCTTTTGAGCTGCGTGCATGGGAGCCATGGCAACATGCATTACGCGACCGGGATTCAATTCCAATGACTTCGCATCCCGGCAACATAAAGGTGTTTGTCCTTGGAGGAGCCGGTAAACACAGTTCGATAATTCCAAGTTGGGGGATGACGAAGAGCGTCACGGTCCCGATCATGGCCTAATATATTCTTCGGAGATAGCGGATGCAGATTTACACACCAGAAGGGCAAGTTGGGGAACCGCAGACGAGTCTTGCGCCGTCTCCAAGTGTTCTATCCGGAAAGAAAATCGGGGTCCTAGACAACACGAAACCCAATGCTGGGATTCTTCTTACCCGGTTAGCCTCCCGCCTTGAAGAACGCACGAAGGCGGAGCTTGTCACTGTTGAAACAAAGAACGCTGCTCTTGCTGCACCTGATCAGGTGATGGGCAAACTGACCAAAGAAGTAGAAATTGTTCTTACTGGTTCAGCTGATTGAGGGAGCTGTACGTCGTGGAGTGTCCATGATGCCGTGCAGTTAGAAACTTTGGGTATACCTACCGTCGTTGTCACTACTCGCGAGTTCCGGTCATTAACCGAACAGGTTGCGGCTTCTCTCGGGCATCCAGATCTGCGTATTCTCGAAGTCGGCCATCCTTTGGGCGGAACGAAGGAAGAAACGGTTCTTGAATGGGCTGATGAGGCGGTTGAGGCGACGATTCAGCTTCTGACGGGAGCCGTGTAGCCATGGCGGTTTCTATTGACCTGTCGGGCAAAACTGCGCTTGTGACGGGAGCTGGAGCCGGAATAGGGCGTGAAATCGCCCGGTGGCTTGCCCGCGCTGGTGCTGAAGTCGCTGTCAACGACATTCGTGAAGGCCATGCGCACGCTGTCGTTGATGAAATCTTAGAAGAAGGGGGTTCGGCTATTTCAGCTGTCGCTGATTGCCGTGATGATGACGCAATTGACGAAATGGTCAATCATGTCATCAGGTCGTTCGGCGGCCTCGACATTGCTGTAAATAATATTGGCATGATTCCAGTAGGGAGAGGGTTGAAACCCTTTACGGAATATCGGGGCGATGACTGGCGTGACATTATCGACCAGAACTTGACGCTCTCCGCTCTCTGCGGGAGAGCTGAGGCTGAGGTTATGGCACGCGGCGGCGGTGGAGTCATATTGTTCGTCACATCGGGTGAAACGACGAGACCTTCACCTTTTAATGCCGCCTATGCGGCTGCGAAAGCCGGGATTAATCATCTGGTGACTTCAATGGCTGTTGAGCTGGGCCCCGCCGGTATTCGAGTTCTCGCCATCGCTCCGGGGACGACATTAACTGAAACAGTTGCTGCTGCGTTCACGGAGGAAAGAATCGAACAGCTTGCCGCTTCGGCTCCCCTGCGCAAAATGGTTGACCCTGACGAACTCGGGCGCCTGTCGACCTTTCTCGTCAGTGATCTTGCCCGTTCTATTACCGGCCAATTCATCATTGCGGATGCAGGAGCTTTTCTTTCACGAACACGCCCAGGTAATCTTGAAGGCATAAAGACACCGACCGATGGCATGGACAAGGATGATTAACGATTCTGATACTGGGAGCATCGTGGCCGAAGCTACCCGCGAACTGATCGCAGCCGATGGAGGTGACGTGACCGTCGTGTCTTCATCTACTTCCGAGGTGACACTCCAGCTGATTCTAAAAGATGCAACGTGCGAGGAATGCGTCATGCCAGCAGCGTTTTTGACACAAGTGGTTTTGAACGCAGCGAAAAAGAAAATCCCGCAGCTTGAAACAGTTCACATCATTGACCCGAGGGAGGACCTTTGACTGAAGAGCGATCTCCGGCGAAGAACGCCTGCGTTGTCCTTCTTGACTCTCTGAACAGGCACCTCCTCGGATGCTATGGAAGTGATGAATTCGAAACTCCCAACCTTGACCGTTTCGCCGCTAAGCACGCTACCCGCTTTACAAACCATGTCACCGGTTCTCTTCCATGTATGCCAGCACGCCATGATATTCTCTGCGGCGCTTTGGATTTCCTGTGGAAGCCGTGGGGTTCGATTGAAGTATGGGAAGAGCCGATCACCCGTGTTCTCGGCCATAAGGGGGTTGTCTCCTACCTAGCCACCGACCATCCCCACCTGTTTGAAACAGGTGGAGAGAATTACCATGTTGACTTTGGCGGGTGGAATTACGTGCGAGGACATGAAGGGGATCTGTGGAGAACATTCGAAGATCCTACATGGATTGGCTCCCCTGCCATGCCAGCACGTGGTGGAGGCTGGTTCTGGTCACGCTACGGTATCGACACTCCCGCACGAGGATATGACCGGTCTCGGACGTTTTTCCGAACTGAGGAGGATTACCCCGGTCCGCAAACGATGATGGACGCTGAGCGTTTCCTTCGCGACGCTTCCCCCCATCATGATCGATGGTTTCTTTTCGTTGACGAATTCGACCCGCATGAACCTTTCGACACTCCGGCGCCCTGGGCTGGTATGTACCACGGCGGACCTTGGGATGAGGAGTGGATCATCTGGCCTCCCTATATTCATGGTGGTGTTACGGGAGGGGTTATTAGCGCTGAAGAGGGGCGGCATATTCGCGCCAATTATGGTGCGAAATTAACCATGATTGATCATTGGTTTGGCAGGATTTTAGCCATGTTTGATGAGCAGGACCTATGGAAGGATACCGCTCTTATCGTCTGTACGGATCACGGCCATTACCTTGGCGAGGAGCGGGAAGGGAAGGATATCTGGGGTAAACCTGGAGTTCCCCAGTTTGAACCTATTGGCCATACTCCCCTGCTGGTCGCCTGGCCGAATGTTTCCGGTGGGGGAACCAATGACGCCTTAACAACCAACGTCGATATTTTTGCGACTATCGCCGATATCTATGATGCGTCGGTTCAGCATAAGACTCACGGCAAATCGTTGGTTCCTCTTTTGGAAGGGTCGTCCACGGC
>CABZWT010000026.1:0-18153 GCA_902529525.1 Actinomycetota bacterium | reverse complement strand
CGATCGAGATATCGCGACTCAAATTTATGCGTGTCAAGTGCAAGAGTTTCAAGATCAGCCACACCATATCTACTGGCTCCTGCAGAGAAAGTTGAGTGAAATGCTAGAGCTGCTAGAACGGTAAACCCTCCTGCGCTTCCTCCTTTAATCGCTAGACGATTTGGATCAGCAAGCGCTTCTGCCACGAAGTACTCTGCTGCGTCAACGCAGTCTTGAACGTCTTTTATGCCCCATTCCCCATCTAACTCCTCCATGTAGCTCCGCCCAAACCCAGTGCTCCCTCGGTAATTTATGTCAGCAACTGCCCACCCACGGCTAGTCCAGTACCGTACGCCTAATTGCAATTCATTCCGTGCTGACCCAGTGGGACCTCCGTGAGCTAGAACAAGAAGAGGAGGGGTTTCGTCATCTATACCGGCATACTCAGGGTGGGCAGGCGGATAGAAGAGAGCGTATGCCTCTCCCCCATCAGAGGTAGGAAACGCATGGATTGCCGGAGTCGGTAGAAACTCGTCAGGTAATCCGTGAGATTTTGGATGATGAATTATTTCTTTTTGCGGCGCTGCTCGAATGATTGTGGGACCAGTTTGGTGAGTTGAAGCCAAAATTATTGGAGAGCCGGATGATGAGCATCTAACCGTATGGATAGTCGCCGAGCTATTAACGACTGTGTCTTTTGCGTTACTAATCAATAAGTCACCTTGAGTGTTGCGGGTAGCGAGAAAAATTTCTTTGGTATCGGTAATCACATATCTCGATTGTCCCAGAGTCCATAAGGGACCAGCTATATCAAAATCGCCGCCGCATTCAAGAACACTCCCCTTAGGGCTAAACCGATATAGATTTGACCACCCTGTCCGGTCACTCAAAAAAAAGAGAGTTGTGTCATGCGACCATTCTGGTTGCAAGATGGATTCATCTATCCCACCCTCAACCTTCTTTGCGTTCGTTACGTCTCCATCCTCTAGTCGACCAACCCACAATTCAGTTCCGTACCATGGCATAGACGGATGAAGCCATTGCACCCATGCGAGGAATTCTCCATCTGGCGAAGGGCGAGGAAACGCGTAGAAGTCAGCTCCAACAACTAATTCTCTTATTTCAAAACTGCCATCGGTTGCTATTGAAACAATCTGATTATCTGGCTCTACCACTACGCCATCATCAAGATGGAAGTGAACTTCTCGGATACACACTATGGAAGCGCCATCGGGCATTATACGACCATCAGCGAATCTCCATGATTGATTCTCAGGTGGTTCAGGGGTCAGGGCCTCAATCTTGCCTTCCGGAGAAATTCGTCGGATACGTTGATCTCGGAATTCGACGTAATAGAGGAAGGCATCAGCAACAAACCATGCCCCACCCCCATATTCATGAACTCTTGAGCGCACATTTGCATCAGGAGGGGTAACTTCATGAGGCCGCCCGTCTTTGGGGTGAAGCATGATGGCGATCCGGCCACCTTCGTCCGGTCTTGATTCTGACCACCATACATCTTCTCCATCAACAAAAATGTCAGTAACGGTCGAGACCCCTTCAACTAGGGAATGAGCGGATATAGGGGAAGGCCAGCTACCGTAGGGAAGTCTTTTAGAAGACTGCATCTTAACTAGCTTTGGAAAAGGTCCATAACTCTTTGGATCCCTTCCTCAAGCTCCTCGTCTCCAAGAGCAAATGAGATTCTCGCGTACCCTGGAGCTCCAAACGCTTCTCCGGGAACTAGAGCCACATGCACCTCCTCGAGAAGTATCTCTGCAAGGTCAAGAGTTGTCTTAGGAGTCCGACCCCGCAGAGACTGACCTAGGACGCCTTCAAAACTAGGGAAGGCGTAGAACGCCCCTTGAGGTTCAAGAAGAGAAACCCCTTGAGTTTCGGAAAGCATACTAAACACCACTTGGCGGCGCCTATCGAACGCTTCTCGCATTCTCGCTACATCATCGAGAGGGCCAGAAACTGCTGCGAGCGCAGCGCGCTGCGAAACATTTGAAACGTTTGAAGTTTGGTGTGACTGCAGTGTCGAAGCTGCTTTAGCAATATCATGAGGCGCAATAATCCAGCCGACTCGCCAACCTGTCATAGCATAGGTCTTAGCTACTCCGTTAAGAACAACACATCGGTCCTGGATGTCAGGAACAAGAGTAGGCATTGAAAAGTGTTCACTATCTCCGTAGACCAAATGCTCATAAATTTCATCGGTGATAACCCAAATGCCATTAGCTGCAGCCCATCTACCGATTTCCTCTATTTCATCCTTTGGGTAAACTGCCCCAGTCGGGTTAGACGGAGAGCAAAAGATCAAGGCTTTCGTCCTATCTGTTTTTGCTGCTTCGAGTTGATCTACTGATACACGAAATCCAGATTCTGCGGAAGTGAGAATAACTTTTGTTACCGCTCCGGCGAGAGCTATAGGCTCTGGATAAGTTGTCCAATATGGAGCGGGAAGTAGAACTTCATCTCCTGCATCAAGGAGGACTTGCATGCAGTTATACACGGCGTGCTTTCCTCCATTTGTGACTACCACTTGGTCCGGTGTAACTATCAAACCTGAATCACGTTTAGTTTTTTCAGCTAGCGCTTCTTTAAACTCTGGCAACCCGCCGGCAGGGCTATACCGGTGGTTGACAGGATCAGAAATCGCTTCTTTCGCTGCCTCCACAATATGTTCCGGTGTCGGGAAGTCTGGCTCTCCAGCCCCAAACCCTATTACCGGAGCACCAGCCGACTTCAGTTCCTTCGCTTTATTTGTAACAGCGAGCGTGGCAGATGGCGATATGGCCCCAACACGTGTTGATACCCGAGATCGATCAGACAATTTTCCTCCGTTAAGTTCAATTTCACTATCTTGGTATATCTTCAGGACGAATGCAGATCATTTCATTGTTTTGAAAGAAGTTTTGTTGTTTTTCCTCTTTCGCTTCGCCATCTCACTAGGGAACCAGAGTAGATTTTTGTTATGGGACGAACCGAATCAATCAGAATACCTGCAGAACTTCTCCCCAACGATGGGAGATTTGGGAGCGGGCCATCTTTGGTGAGGATGGAAGCAGTCAACTCGCTAGCGGAAATCTCACAGAATTACCTCGGAACAAGCCACCGACAAAGCTCTGTGAAAGGGATGGTCCAGAGACTTCAGGTAGGGATGGCCACCTTATTCCAGATACCTGATGACTGGGAAATACTCTTGGGGAATGGTGGGGCTACTCTATTTTGGGATGCTGCGACCTTCGGACTGATTCGGGAGAAAAGTCAACATCTGGTATTCGGCGAATTCTCTTCAAAATTCTCTCAGGCTGCTCTGAGTGCGCCGCACTTGAGTGATCCAGAAATCTTGACTTCCGAATTTGGATCTGCACCTTCTCCATCACCATCGAATGTTGACTTCTACGCTTTAACACAGAACGAGACTTCGACTGGAGTTGCTATTCCATTGATACGACCAGAAGGCATGTCAGCCAAACAGGCTATTGTGGCTGTCGATGCTACATCGGCTGCAGGGGGAATGCTTTGGGACCCAGAAGAAGTTGACTGCTACTATTTCTCTCCGCAAAAGAGCTTTGCTAGTGATGGTGGCCTATGGATTGCTGCTTGTTCGCCAGCTTGCATCGACCGCATCGAAGAAATCTCAAATACTGGCCGGTGGATTCCCGCTGGACTTGATTTAAAAATTGCTTTGGAGAACAGCAGAAAGAACCAGACATACAATACTCCGGCACTTTCTACGATTTATCTTACAGTTCATCAAATTGAATGGATGATCGAGCAGGGAGGCCTCCAATGGGCTAGCGGACGTTGTAATCAATCATCTACACACCTATATGAATGGGCTGAAAGCCATCAACACGCTGAACCTTTTGTTAACAACAAAAACTTACGAAGCCCAGTAGTAGTCACAATAGATATTGATGAGAGAATATCTGCAGATACCTTGGTCGCAGCTTGCAGAGAGAACGGGATTTTGGATATTGGGGGTTATAGGAAAATTGGGCGTAACCAGATTCGAGTCGCCACGTTTCCAGCTATTGAACCCGACGATATCGAGGCATTAACGAACAGTATTGACTACCTAATGGAGTTACTCCTCTGAGCACGGCAGGAAAGCTCCTCATCGCAAGTCCACTTATGGGTGATCGAAATTTTAAAAGATCTGTCATTCTGATGATCGAACACTCACGTTCCGGAGCCATTGGGCTAGTTCTAAATCAAGCTACGGAAACGACCACCCAAGAACTTTTCCCAGAATGGAGTTCCAGAACTGATTCAATCCCAGAGGTGTTCGTTGGAGGTCCTGTTGAACCGAATTCTTGTCTAGCACTCGGGAGATTTATAGGAGAAACTAGCGAACCCCATCACTTCATTTTCTCGAACGTAGGAGTTATTGATTTAGGTTCAGATCCGGATATGTTGCCAGGATCACTTACGGAGATGAAGATTTTCTCTGGATACTCTGGCTGGAGTCCGATGCAGCTCGATTCAGAGCTTGCAGCAGACGCATGGTTTGTAGTTGAAGCAGATCCGTTTGACGTGTTTAGTTCAAATCATCATGAATTGTGGTCGCTAGTCCTTCGAAGGCAGAAAGGGCCGATGGCTTGGTTAGCAAATTATCCTGAAGATCCGAAACTCAATTAATCTGAAAGTTCTTTCGGTATACCTAGAAACTGTTAGCTCGAGAAAGTAGGCCTTGAGAATACAGTGCAGCAGTAGGCGATAAGCCTAGATCCAGAAGTGCGCTGGAGCAGCCAAGCCAGTATCCCAAAACTAAAGTCGCAGCTGTAGCTCCAGTAATAGGGTCAGCAATCGCATCGCCCATGAACCAGAGAGAACCGTTAATTTCAGCTAGAAGGTTAGCTCCAGCAGCTGCATCGTCACCGAATCCAACTCGATGCGGATTCCAACGGCGTCC
The DNA here is from genome assembly GCA_902529525.1 of Actinomycetota bacterium. Taxonomy (GTDB): domain Bacteria; phylum Actinomycetota; class Acidimicrobiia; order Acidimicrobiales; family UBA8592; genus UBA8592. Next base: position 13,250 of record CABZWT010000026.1, on the reverse strand, counting down.
ATATCCCGTAATCGAGCACCATATTGCTCCTCTTTCGACCTCTTCTTTTGCGTCTATACCTAAATGCTCAAGAGCTCGGGGACGTGATCCTTCAATTATTATGTCTGACCCTCGAATAATATTTCGTAATTGTTCGAGATCTATAGAGCTACTGAAGTCAAGAGGAATTATTTCTTTACCCTGATTTAAACGCTGATAGAAAATATCAGGCCGATTTCGCGGCTTCTCCGGACGTAATATAGATTCGATTTTTGTTACTTCCGCACCGCATCGCATGAGGTACCAACTACATAGGGGGCCGGCCCACATGCTCGATAAGTCGACTACTTTCGGCTTCTGCTTGAGTTGTATTTCTTTTCCTATATTGTATTCAAACTCTGATGGGACCTTTGTCTCCCCAACTGCAGATATTGGCATTCCTAGTAGTTTCGCCATGCTGAGAAGTTCTGACGAGGTTACTTGTTGGACTGCTCTCTCAATAGAGGCCCAGTCGGCCCCCTCTATAGGAGCATCTAACCAAGCTGCGACGCTTGATTGGTCTTCAACTCTAGGTAAGTTTGCAGCTATTTGACCGTCTGCTGTTGTAAGAATCCGACATGAGCCGCCTGCAGAAACTGCCCCCCAGCCACGGTGGCCTAATATCGGTGCCCGCTCAACTACTAATGACAATGCGCTTGGGCCTCCTTTGGGCCCACCTAATTGAGCTGATAGCCAACCCAAAAGTGCAATTGTGGCTCTAAAACGGTGGAGCCAACGGAGATCGACCTCTTTTAGCCTTACATTTGGTGGTCCTATCAGATCGGAAAGAGCTAAATCAGGCCAGACTGGCCAATCAGGGTGCATAGACGATAAATCTTGAATTACTGATATTGGGACTGTCCCCGATGGGAGTCCCCGTGTAAGTTCAAGTAAGTGTTTCTTTGCTAAAAGAAACGGGTCATTCAGAATTGCGCTGTCCATTACACATACCGTAGAGGAAGCGTTGGTATTGGCAATGGTCTTAAGAATACGAAATGATTGTAATTATAAGTTCAAAGGAGAAATAATATGGAGCTACGAGCAGGAAGTCGCCTTAAAAGCGCCGTCTGCGACACCGAGGTCATAGCAGTGAAAGCCCCTGCTGAAGATATCGATATACGGTGTGGAGGCGTTCCCATGACCGAGCCCACAAATTCTGTAGAAGAAGGTGGAACTCCCGCAGAAGGTGCGGATGGTGGAACCCTAATGGGCAAGCGGTATGTAAACCCCGAAGAGACACTCGAATTGCTCTGTACTAAGCCTGGCGCTGGCTCCTTGGGAGTCGGAGGCACCTTACTAGAAATTAAAGAAAGTAAACCACTACCTGCTTCTGATTAGTCAAAGGACCGAATATGAATCTCATGATGCTGCTCGAAATGGCTTCAAGCGCTTTTGGAGACCGAGTCGCTATTGGCAGCAAAGATGGCTCAGGGGTGTCTTATACGACCCTGTATGAAAACTCTGGAAGAGCGGCTCAGCTTTTCCGTAATAGCTCCGCGGAGAAAATAGCATTTCTTGATACGTCAAGTATCGCTTTACCCACAGCTCTTTTCGGTTCAGCATGGGCTGGATTGCCATTCGTCCCTCTTAATTACAGGCTCACTGGAGATGAGATACGTGAACTTGGAACTGAAATTGCTCCAGCTATTGGGGTAGCGAATGTTTCGATGCAAGACGCCTTAGAGGGAGTACCTGAATTCGAAGCCATAGAACGTGAGGAGTTTCTTTCTCAAACACGTGAAGGTGAACCTCCCGGTGCCGATTGGGGTATGGACCCCGATCAAATAGCAATCTTACTATTTACCTCTGGTACTACTGGAGCCCCAAAAGCAGCAGTGCTTCGCCACTCTCATCTGGTTTCATACATTCTAGGATCAGTAGAGTTCATGGGTGCCGGAGATGAAGAAGCCACATTAGTGTCTGTCCCCCCGTATCATGTTGCAGGGATGGCTGCGCTATGCAGCTCAGTTTATGCAGGTAGACGAATTGTGCAACTGCCAAACTTTGATGCTGCAAGCTGGGTCGATACCGCCATTAAAGAGTCCGTTACCCATGCGATGGTTGTACCAACCATGCTTTCACGAATTGTGGATGAGCTAGAGAAACGTCCCGGCGTATCAATAGATTCGCTTCGAGCCCTTTCATATGGGGGCGGTAAGATGCCCCGTCCAGTGATTGAAAAAGCTCTTCACCTATTACCAGATACAAATTTCGTTAACGCTTATGGCCTTACAGAAACTAGTTCAACAATTTCTGTCCTTGGCCCTGAAGATCACCGCAATGCTCTGGAAAGTCAGGAGGAGTCGATTCGACGACGGTTATCGTCTGCAGGCAAGCCCCTACCAAACCTTGAAGTTTCAATCAGAGATGAAGAAGGAAAAATTCTTACCGCCGGAACATCGGGAGAAATTTGGGTTAGAGGCGAGCAGGTATCTGGAGAGTACCTTGGGCATGGAACAAAGCTGACTGGTGACGGATGGTTCCCCACGAACGATGGTGGCTTCCTGGATGAAGAAGGATACCTTTTCGTCGAAGGCCGAATAGATGACATCATCATTCGGGGGGGAGAAAATATTTCGCCTGGAGAAATTGAGGAGGCTCTCCTCACACATCCAGAAATCAGGGATGCTGCAGCTATTGGAATGCCGGACACGCAATGGGGCGAAATTATAGTTGCCGTAATAGTTCTCTCCGATGGGAGTAATCTACCTGTCGAGGAAGTCAAAGCATTCGTCAAAGATCAGCTTCGGTCTTCGCGAACGCCCGATCATATAGTGACAATGGATGAGCTTCCGTATAACGAAACTGGGAAACTTCTCAGAAGAGTACTTAGAGAGAACTTGAGTGGCTTCTCGATTGACGAAGGTTAATGTGGGCACTTCTCAAACGATGAAGTTTGATGATGCACTTGACTACATTCAAAACCCCTACGTCGCAGAAGAGATCTTCCAAACAAAGCGACGCACCCTATGTATTCAGCTTGCTGATAGTTGTAAAAGCATAACCCAGAAGAAAGCCGAAAAGTTTTTCGAGTATTCAAAGCTATTGAATCTAGTCACGATTGCACTTTTGGATGAGAGAGTATCAGCTATCACTGATGATATTCTTGGCGTTTTCGACCTTGTCTTTACTAGTTCGAATATGCAAAGTGAAGCTGCTGTGAAAGTTCCAAACCTGGAGGAAGCAGTTTCGGAAATTAAAAACTCAGTCGATGGAAACCCCCACTCTTCACTAATGCTTGTACAGCTTTTGCGTCAGCGTGCATATTTAGATGTTGACACGGGACTACTTTCCGAATCTATTGCCTATGCCGCCCTTCAAGGTGGGCCAGAATTTCAAACGTGGCTCTCTAGACGAGACACCTCCCTAGGCAAAGATAATTCAACACCCACTGTTCTCAGCAAACGCAACGGTTCAGAGTTGAGAATTTCACTAAATCGGCCAGATCGAGCCAACGCCTTTTCGAGTGCCATGAGGGACGAGCTAGTGGAACAATTGCGACTGGCTGCTACTGATAGAAGCATCGATCGGATACTTCTAGAGGGGAAGGGCAATTCTTTCTGCACAGGAGGTGACCTAAATGAATTTGGTCTTCTCGATAGCACCTCAGATGCACATCTCATAAGAATGGTTAACAATCCTGCTTATTGGATGTCAAAACTTCATGACCGAATGAGCGTACATTTGAACGGAAAGTGTATGGGTGCTGGAATTGAATTGCCTGCATTTAGTGACAAGGTCATCGCTGATGAAACGGTATCAATTTCTCTTCCTGAGATAAAGATGGGATTAATCCCAGGGGCAGGCGGAACTGTAAGTATCCCCCGCAGAATCGGACCGCAGAAAACAGCCTATCTAGCGCTAAGTGGGCAAAGTATAGATTCACAAACTGCATTGGATTGGAAACTCGTAAATGAGATTGTTCCTCCCCTATAAACTGGAAAGTAATTTAGCTCTAAGAAAGACGTTCAAGAATTGTAACGTTCGCTTGGCCGCCACCTTCACACATCGTCTGTAAACCAAACCTTCCACCTGATCTTTCTAGCTCATTTAGTAGCGTTGTCATTAACCGGCCGCCTGTACAGCCCAATGGGTGGCCAAGAGCGATCGCCCCTCCGTTAACATTGACTTTTTCATGTGGGACATTGTGCTCGCGCATCCAAACAATTGGAACTGGAGCAAAAGCCTCATTGCATTCGAATAAATCAAAATCTTCGATACTCATTCCTGTCTTCGACAATGCATATTCTGTAGCTGGTATAGGCCCGGTAAGCATATAAATAGGGTCATCGCCTCGAACACTTATATGGTGAATACGCGCTCGGGGTTTCAAACCATACTCTTTAACCGCTTTCTCGCTCGCCACCATCAACGCGACAGCCCCATCAGAAATTTGGCTAGCCACAGCTGCGGTGATAACACCACCCTCTTCTAGTGTTGGGAGCTGAGCCATCTTTTCAAGCGTTGTTCCCCTTCGGACACCTTCATCTTGAGTTACATCACCATATGGAAGAATCTCGTTGTCAAACCTGCCTTCGTCTTGAGCACGCGCAGCACGCTCATGAGATTCAAGAGCAAATTCTTCGAGATCTTGTCGTCCCAGATCCCATTTTTTAGCTATAAGCTCAGCTCCCCTAAACTGACTAACTTCTTGCGTACCGTATCGCTCTACCCAACCCTTTGAGGTTGAAAAAGGGTCTTCTATGTCAGGACGCCCAATCGATTCATGCCCCATAACATCCATCGCAGAACCTATAGGAATAAGGCTCATATTCTGCATTCCGCCTGCTACGACGATATCCTGCACTCCGGACATCACGCCCATAGCTGCGAAGCTTACCGCTTGTTGACCCGACCCACACTGGCGGTCAACCGTTACACCAGGAATAGCTTCTGGCATGCCTGCTGCTAACCATGCGGTTCGAGCAATATCACCTGCTTGTGGGCCCATATTGTCCAGGCAGCCCATGATGACATCATCCACTGTCATTGGGTCGACCCCAACTCTATCAATTAGTCCCTTTATCGCATGAGCTCCTAAATCCGCAGGGTGTTCCTCAGCAAGACCGCCTCCCCGCCTGCCCACAGGAGTTCTAACAGCATCAATAATATAAGCTTCGCCCATTCTTATTCCTTTCTTACTTTCCTCTACGGTACAGGAAAGGGTGAGGGGAAAATAAACTCTGAAGGGTTTCTTCTAGGAATAAATCAAACTTTGTTCCTATCGAGGCTCTTTAGGCAAACCAAGAACTCGCTCACCAATGATATTCCTCTGAATTTGGTTACTTCCTCCATAGATTGTGTGAGCCCGACTGTAAAGGAATGTTCTCTGTCCCTTATCAAGGACGAGTGAGATACCTTCGTGGCCGCCATGCCCATCAGGCGTAGCGACCATGCCTGATGTTCCGCGAACTTCCATCCATAATTCACCAAGTTTCCTATGCCACGAAGCCCAAAATAACTTTCCTATGCTCTGCTCCGCCCCAGGAACACCATCTGCCACTAATGCTGTAAGCATTCGTAGCTGATTGAACCTAAGAACTTCCAATCCGATATATAGATTGACGACCCTCTGACGGAGAACAGCATTTTCCCAAGCTCCAGTCGATAATGCAGTATAGATAAGCTCATCCAATTCTTGCCGAAAGCTAGTTTGCTGCCCAAGAGTTGATGCACCGCGTTCGAATGCCAACGTCCCCATAGCAACTTTCCAACCATTCCCTTCTCCACCAACTACATTTTCTTCTTTAGTTTTGGCTTTATCGAAAAATGTCTCATTGAACTCGGAACCGCCAGTTAGCTGGATAATAGGGCGGACAGTTATCTCTACCTGATCCATTGGAACAAGAAGATAGGACAATCCGGCGTGACGGATAGATCCTTCTTCGGTCCTTGCAACAACGAAGATCCAATCGGCATATTGAGCAAGAGATGTCCATACTTTCTGACCGTCAATTACCCAGTCTCCATCAACAAGTTCTGCTCGAGTTTTTATGTTGGAGAGATCAGATCCAGCATCGGGTTCGCTGTAGCCTTGGCACCAGAGTTCGTCTCCTGAAAGGATCTTCGGGATAAATCGCTCTTGTTGCACTTTAGAACCAAATGCAAGGAGAGTGGGCCCTAGGAGGGTAACCCCCATATTCGGAATCCTTCCTGGCGCCTTGGCTTCTACATATGTCTTGTGGAATAAGACCTGTTCCACAAGTGAGCACTCTCTCCCTCCTATCCATTTTGGAAAATCAATTCCTAACCATCCACCGGTGGCAAGTTCCCTTTCCCAAGCGATTTGAAGTTCCGGATCAACATCATCATGGCCAGTCAGCCCTTTCCCTCGGAGTTTTACGAAATCACCTCGGATATGCTCTTCAAGCCAAGTTCGGACTTCATCACAGAAATCTGTCTGAGCCTTTGTATATGAGAAATCCATTTAGTCCTATACCTTCATCCTTTAAAGCAAAATATTCCTACTTGGATTTCCGTCGTTGGAGAATCAGACGTTCTTCCTGCTCATCCAGCTCTTCAACCAGACGGAGATAGCGTTCAAAACGCTGTGGGTCTATTTCTTTCTCTTGAATTGCGGCCAATATCGCACAATCAGGTTCGACCTGATGAGTGCAATTCGAAAAGCGGCAATACGAAGCAACTTCGCTTATCTCAAAGAAGACTTTATTTAGAGCCTCTTTTGCATCCCAAAGCCCTATGCCTCTAATCCCAGGAGTATCGATCAGAATTCCGCCGCTTGGAATAAGCATTAGCTCACGCGCAATAGTCGTATGGCGACCTTTGTTATCTCGGCTGCGAACTTCAGTCGTCTGCTGGACCGCTTCTCCAACCAATTCATTTACAAGTGTCGATTTCCCCACTCCAGACTCCCCTAATAAAACTAAAGTCTTATCTGATGAAAGGAGCTCTCTCACTTCACTAATTCCAGTACCTGTAACGGAACTGGTTTGAATGGTAATAACATCTCGAATTTCCTGCTGAAGCTGATTCCAGCCTTCCGATATTCCCTGATCGACTTTGGTAAGGATAAGGAGCGGGACAGCATCACTATCTTGTGCCAAGATCAGGAATCTTTCTATTTTTGCGATATTGGGGGGACGATCTACAGAGCAGGTGATACCAACAAAGTCCACATTCGAGACAAGAACTTGTTCTTTTTCTTGTTCGGCAGGGTCCCTCCGTGAAATGGACGAATAGCGCGGAAGAATCGTTTCGATATGGAACCCAATATCGGGGTCATCTACAACGGTTATCCAATCACCAGTCGCTGGCGCTAAATCAATTGTTGTTCGTTGGCTGTCAGAAGCTACGCGCAACTCCCCTTCTTCTGTGAGGGCGTCTACCTCACCTCGGTCGACCCTCCGAACACGGCCCAACCTTGCTTTGCCAATCGATGCTGGCTGTTTCGATGCGTAATGCCGCCATCCTAATTGGTTAAGTAGCTTCATGACTCTGGTCTGAGACTACCTTAGTTTTTGTGCAGTTCTTCGTTTAAACCTTGCCAACTAGAATTTTCGCCTCTATAAATTGCTTCTACTTTACCTGTTTGAGAATTCCGGCGGAATAATAGGTCATTCTGACCTGATAACTCTGACCCCTTCACTACCGAACCGTCCGGACTCAAGACTAATGTTCCTGCAGTAACATAGAGTCCTGCTTCTACTATGCAATTATTTCCAAGGGATATACCGATACCTGCTTCTGCACCCAACAGGCAGTTCTCACCTATTGAAACAACTTCAGAACCTCCGCCAGATAAGGTTCCCATTATTGACGCTCCGCCACCGATATCTGACCCGTTACCTACAACAACTCCGGCCGAGATTCGCCCTTCAATCATTGATGTTCCGAGAGTACCTGCATTAAAATTACAGAATCCTTCGTGCATGACAGTAGTCCCATCCGAAAGGTGCGCTCCAAGTCTTACTCGGTTTGCATCGGCGATTCGAACTCCAGCAGGGATAACGTAGTCTGTCATCCGTGGGAATTTATCGAGGCCGTGTACTAGCACCTCTATTCCCTCAGCTTGCAACTGGGCTCTTATAATATTGAAACCTTCTACTTCGAACGGACCAAGGTTGGTCCAAACACAGTTTGTAAGTTGACCAAATATCCCTGTCAGATCTATTCCGTGGGGCTTTACTAGTCTGGTCGATAGAAGGTGTAAACGAAGGTAAGCATCGACCGCATCAACTGGGTCATCGGTTGAGTCAGATATGAAGCAAACAACCACAATCCGCTCTCCGTTAGGTGAATCAGTGTTTAGCGTAGCATCAAGGAGGGGTTGAATTATCTGCGTGGATTCTTCTGAGTAGCCGATGTTTTTTTCAGCAGATTCAAGAATCTCCCGGATGTCTCGCATAGGTTTCTCTTCGAGTTCATATGATCCCGTCTTGCCCTTCCAATTAACTGCGTTCGCAGCTAAGGCACATGTGTACGGATCTGACCCCAGCTGTGGAGCAGGATAATGAACATCCAGGATGTTCCCATTAGCGCTTTTTGTTGCAAGACCAATGCCGAAGGCAAACGGGGTAGTGAAGTTTTCGATGTTTTGCTCAAGCTGCTTCTGATTTTCTTGAAGTTGTTCAAGGTTGCGGATTTCTGTCATAGCAATGACGTTAGCGTGTAAATAGGATGCTTGGGACGTATGAGGTACCGTTATCTCGTGGATGCTAGGAACTTGAGGGGCATACAGAACGGATTTGTTGATTCTGCCTCACCAGAAGTCTTTTTTATTGTTGCCGCTGTTTCACAATATTTGGGTGCCGCACTAGCGTTTAGCATTTTCGATAATTTAGGAACGAGTACAGTTGCAACCTTGCGTGTACTCGGCGCTGCTTTAATTCTTATCCTGTTGAGACGATCTTGGAGACGTTCATTAAAGGACTTAGATATGTTTTGGACTGCCTCATTTGGAATTGTGTTGGCAGGGATGAATCTATGCTTTTATCTTGCAATAGATAATCTGCCTTTAGGAAATGCAGTAGCGATTGAGTTCTTGGGTCCTATAGCGGTAGCAGCCGCTGGACATCGATCAGCAAGAAACCTGGTTGCGCTAATCGTGGCAAGCCTTGGAGTTCTCCTTTTGGCCCAAGTAACTTCTGAGGGGACAGTCACTGGCGTTCTCTTTGCTCTGGCCGCAGGGACCTTATGGGGTTTTTATATCGTTTTAGGCAGCAAAGTTGCTAGGACAGGAGCGCATCTAGATGGACTAGGGATCGGCATGCTCATCGGTGGTTTAGCTATATTCCCGAGTTCTCTTCATACGATCGGTCGTGCATTTGACTCTCCGCTGCTGATGTTGGTTGCTCTATCAACCGGAGTTCTGGGGAACGTGATCCCATATGGAATAGATCAGCTAGTATTTCGGCGAATCTCAAAAACGAGATTCGCATTCTTACAATCCTTACTTCCGGCAACAGCCGCGTGCGTTGGCATACTGGTACTTCGGCAGAAGACTTCCATAGGCGAACTTTTAGGAATCGGTTTAATTATCTTTGCTATTGGGCTTAGAGGAAAAGAAGATTAGTTAGTTTAAGCTTCTAGAATTCTTCGAGCTTGCTTAGCTAACGCCTCATCAATCATTTTGCCATCATAAACAGCCGAAGCTGACCCTTGTGAGACAGCAAGGTCATAGACCGTCAACAATTCCTTAGCGCGATTCACTTCTTCCTGAGAATAAGAAAACGATTGATTTGCAAGGGGTACTTGTGAGGGGTGAATACAAAGCTTCCCTGAGAATCCTAACGCCCTTGCCTGATAGGCTTCTTTTGTAAACCGTTCGCCGTCAGAGAAATCCGTTACGATTTGATCGATCACTGGAACTCCCGATAATCGGCTTGCCATTCCCATTTGGGATCTAGCTAGGAAGACTTCGTCATTGTCAGTTGTCCGAAAACCTCCTAAATCCAAGACATAGTCCTCAGCGCCAAAATATGCGGCAATGACTGATGTGCTTGAGAGGATATCAATAGCGGATACCACCCCGAGAACGGTTTCGATCCCAACAATGATCTTGCTTTCGGCATTGTTTTGCGAAAGCATTTTCTCTGCTTCCTTTAGCTCTTCTAGGCTGTTGATCTTTGGGATAACGACACAATTCACTTCTGCGGGGAGCGCTTGAATATCGAGTTCAAAATGTGTTGAAGATATTGGATTGACTCTAGGAAAGACTGCGAGATCCTTAGTTTGTTCCGAACCAGTGAACTCCTGAAAATTCTTGCGTGCATTCTCTTTCTCTTCATTAGGGACGGCGTCTTCAAGATCGACGATGGCTGCATCGGGCTGGATTTTTGGAAGTTTTCTTAGAAGTTCAGATTTATTTCCTGGAGCGAACAGCATACTCCTGAATCTTTGCATCATTGAAGCTCCTTAATGTCTCTGAAATAGTCTAACGCTTCAGGATTAGCGAGTGCCTCAGCGTTGCGAACGGGCTTTCCTTCTACGACAGCTTTAACGGCTAATTCTGAAATTTTTCCGCTTCGGGTTTTAGGGAGATCAGAGACTGCTTGAATCAAAGAAGGTACGTGTCTTGGTGAAGCTTGATCTCGAAGCGAGTGCTGAATTTTTTTCTTGAGTTCCGCATCAAGCTTATTACCTTCGGATAGAACAACGAAGAGTACTACTCGGTCATCACTTTCCCATCTTTGGTTTATTACTAAGCTTTCAGTGATTTCAGACAGTGAATCCACGACAGCATATATTTCAGCGGTTCCTATCCGGACACCACCAGGGTTTAGAGTGGCATCTGACCTGCCATGAATGATGATTCCGCCGGCTGGAGTCCACTCGGCAAAATCTCCTTGATGCCAATTCCCTGCATACCGGTCAAAATATGCAGAGCGATACCTTTCCCCTGTCTCATCATTGAGAAATGCGATAGGCATTGATGGAAACGGGTTTGAACATACGAGCTCTCCCTGTTCTCCCGAACCCAATATTTCGCCGTTATCACTAAGGATCTCAATTTCTAAACCTAAAGCTGGTTTCTGAATTTCACGTCTATTTACCGGACCTGTTGGGTCACCACCCACTAGGCATCCACAGAGATCAGTGCCGCCAGACATGGATTGAAGATGAACATCCTTTTTTATTTTCTGGTACACATAGTCAAATCCTTCGCCAACAAGGGTTGAACCTGTTGAACAAACTGTCCTGATACTTGAGAGATCGTGAGTTTCTATTGGTGATATGCCAGCGTTGGCGCATGCGTCTACGTATTTTGCTGAAATGCCAAACAAAGTGATGGAAAGCTCATCGGCTAAATCAAATAGGGCTGTTGGGTTTGGATAAAATGGTGACCCATCGTACAGGATGACCGTAGCCTGTGATGCCAAGGCGGAAACTAACCAATTCCACATCATCCACCCTGTAGTGGTGTAGTAGAAGACTCTATCTTCAGCTTTTATATCGCTTTGCAGTCTGTGTTCAACTAGATGCTTGAGGAGAACACCTCCGGACCGGTGGACAATGCATTTAGGCTTTCCAGTTGTTCCAGAGGAGTACAGAATGTACCAGGGGTGGTCAAAGCTATGAGATGGAAAATCGATTGCTTTTGGACTGTAGGTTTTGAGGAAATCTGACCAAAGGGTCTGCGGATGAGGGCCTTGTGCTTCTTCTTTGGAGCGTCCTTTATGTGCATATGGAACGATGATGGTTTGTTCGAGGGTTGGTAACCCTGCTTCAACTTCATGGAGCTTATCCAAGCAGGAAAACCATTTACCCCCATAGAAGTAGCCATCAGTTACGAAAAGTACTTTTGGAGCTGCTTGAGTAAATCGATCAAGCAGCCCTTTGGCTCCGAAGTCCGGAGATGCGGAAGTGAATACTGCGCCAATGCTTGCAGAGGCAATCATGACCGCAATTGTTTCTGGTCGGTTAGGCAACCATGCTGCGATACGATCCCCGCTTTCTACCCCTAAGCCTAAAAGAGCTTGCTGCAATTTGGAGACTAGGTCATTCAATTCAGACCAAGTTAATTTAGATCCGTTGCCAAGCTCATCTCTCCAAACTATGGCGTCAGTGTCATCGTTTCTCTTAAGAAAGTTCTGTGCGATGTTGATAGAACTATCTGGGAAGAACACAGAGTCGTAAAGATTCGCCCCTGTGGTGAGAACTTGTTCACCGATCTCACTGATGAGTCCAAGGTGATTATGTGCGTGGCTCCAGAACTGGTCTGGCCTGTCAACACTCCATTTGTGGATTGCGTCGTAGTCAGGAAGTTCGATATCGAAGAGGTGTTCGGCCTTCTTAGCGAAATCCGTTAAGCAAGAGTTTCCGATTCTTTCCTTTGATGGCTTCCATAGTTGATTCACATTCTCAGCATAGCCCAGTAGACAAATCGTGAACCTAACGCGGTTAGGGCTGTTGTGGAGCTGAGGGGAGTCGAACCCCTGGCCTCCTCGATGCGACCGAGGCGCTCTAGCCAGCTGAGCTACAGCCCCAAAGGAACTCCAGTCTAGATTTTAAATCATCGATAGTGAAATCTTAGATTTTTCTTTAGAGCGCTATGCTATCGGCTCCTGTAGCTGCGAAGTCTACGCCTGCAGGTTTAAAGACTTGTTTCTGTTGTCGAGATGCTTCAATTTCTCTTTGATATTGGACGAGCAAAAGAACATATCCCAAGAATATGGAATCTACGAATAGATTCACTGCAATGAACGCCCCACCTACGACTATGGCCATGAGTAAGGTAAACATCACAATTCCGATTAAGGACAAAAGAACTTTGCGCCGTCGAAGACGAGCTTGCTCACTAGATACTTCCATTGGATTCGACCCCTTCTTTATTGTGTCGAGTGGTGGCTCAACCAAGGAATGCCCAGGTTGATGGTAGGCATGGTCCCATGATGTAAACGGCTGGTGGATGGGTACTACCACCGCTCGAGGAGTTTTCCGGATTCGCATTCGACTAAACGGGCTCCCCAACATCATAGAAGATGTTCCTACACGCGTACGAAGCCAGTAAACACCTGCTCCGAACCAAAGAATTGCTAATGCAACTAACAGCACAAACTCCACCAGTCTCTAGGCTGCTCTTATTAAAATTTTTGCACTATTCGTCTTACATTTGGTGGATAGACAGCCAAATTATTGACTAAACATGGGACAGATGCGATTGGTTACCATTTGGCCCTGAAGTCTTGGGGTGAATCGTGTGCTTTTTCGGAAGTTGAAAAGGTATTTATCTATTGAAATCACCTGATGATCCTCCAGTTTTTTGGAGGAGA
>CABZWT010000025.1:0-18546 GCA_902529525.1 Actinomycetota bacterium | reverse complement strand
GATACACCTGGGTTGACCCTGACGGATACCGATGGTACTGGACTGAATCAGGATGGATCCTGTTCGAACCCATCCCCATCGACAGTAGTGATGATGGAGAAGGTGCCGAAGAAGATGAATCAAGCGGCGTAACCTACACGGACTATCGAGAACTTCCGGGCTGGTCAGAAGACTGTGAAGAATGTCCACCATGGGGCTGGGAAAAAATTGAAGACGGGTCGTGGCGATGGATAGATCCCGGAGGGCGTAGATGGCATATGCCTATTGGCCCTTCCGAAGAGCCTTGGGAAATTGAAGATGGGGATGGAGTAATAACAATTTCAGATATTTCTGATTTACCTGGATTTATCGAGGATTGCCATGAATGCCCCGAGTGGGGATGGCACCAAAACGAAAATGGCGGATGGGAATGGCATGGTCCGAATGGGCTCGTAGTTGACATGGAGCCCGACGCACAGGGAGCCATATTGGGAATTGCGCCAAATGGGCTAAACGTCTTAATTCATGATTACCCCGATAATGAATACCCCGACCTTTCTAAGCTGCCAGGATTTGACGAGGATTGCCATGAATGCCCCGAGTGGGGATGGCACCAAAACACGGAAGACCAATGGGAATGGCATAGTCCCGGCGGAACTATCTACTCGATGATCCAAGGCGAAGACGGGATGATCTGGGGAAGCTCGAGCGGCGATTCAGTAGGAAGAATAAGCGATTTACCTGGCTACATCGAAGAATGCGAAGATTGCCCTGAATGGGGTTGGGAAAAGAAAGCTGATGGAGTTTTCGTTTGGGAAGATCCGCTTGGAAGAGTATGGTTCCCACAGCCTGATGGAACTTGGTACCATCCGCCCGAAGACAGAACGCTTATAAATTACCAATACCTTCCTGGATGGATTCGAGACTGCCATTGCGATGAGCAAACGTGGGGATGGGTAGATGTGAATGGAGACGGAATTGAGGAGTGGTATGGCCCTGACGGAACCGTTTGGGGTGAATTTGGAGGTATATGGCGGCCCGTCGGCAACATTAATGACGAGTTCAGCGGGGAACTTAGCCAATCTGAAAGCAGCTCGGAAATAACTGTATTTACCAGATTGCCAGGATGGGGCGATGATTGCTTCGAAGGTCCAGAACTTACAACGGAGCAACCAACACCAACACCCGAACCAACGCCGACATTCCAACCAACACCAACACCTCTTCCAGAAAGGCCAGCGCGAGCAACAGTGTCTGATACCTCCTGTAAGGGAATTTGGGTCAGTTGGTTCCTCGCTGAAGGAACCCCCGCTCCAGATTCCTGGAATGCCTATTTAACTGTTGAATCCGATCTAGGAACAGAAACTGTAATGAAATCACAAACTGTGCCTCCAATAAATGTGACCAATCTACAATTCCTCGCTACCGAATTTTGGCCAGAAATGGCTTCCGGTGAATGGCCATGGTTAGACCTAGATGGAGCCCAATATGAACTAGTGGTCTATCGTGTTGATGCAGGCGTTGAAAACTCTCCTTCGACACTAATTTCCGCTGTTGTTGGCGTTTTCGCTGGACCAAACCAATGCACTGGTGGCGGGACATAACCGGAGAAATCGCTGCCTTTGCGCTAGCTTTGATATATGGCACGAACAGTTCTTAAAGGAGCACGGTATCCAGGAGATATTGCCTTTGAAGGCAGTAACATCACCGATATCGGGACGATATTACCTAGAACTGACGACGTAGTCATAAATATCGATGGGGACATTATTACTTCCGGTTTAATCAACACCCACCATCACCTCTATCAATGGATGACACGGGGTCTCGCTACTGGTTGTGACCTTTTCCAATGGCTCACAACCCTTTATCCTATTTGGGGTCGTATGAGTGTCGAAGATGTACATGCCGCCGCTCTAGTTGGCTTAAGTGAACTTGCACTGACCGGTTGCACAACAGCATCAGATCATCATTACATCGTCCCCAACAATGATGATGCTGTTTTCGATGCCATTGTAGAAGCAGCAAAAGCAGTGGGTATCCGGCTGTTTTTGAGCCGAGGGTCAATGGACTTAGGAGAATCAGCTGGTGGCCTACCCCCCGACAATCTAGTGGAGGATCGCGATGATATTCTCTCCTCAACCGAGCGAGTGATAGCCGAGCACCATGACGGAGATATGGTCCATGTTGTCGTTGCGCCTTGCAGCCCATTTTCAGTTTCAACCGAATTAATGATCGAATCGGCAGAACTTGCTCGAAAACACGGACTCCAAATGCACACGCACTTATGCGAAACGATCGATGAACAAGAGCATTGCTTGGAACGATTTGGGAAACGGCCTGTAATGCAATTGGTTGACTGGGGCTGGGCTGGAAGTGACGTATGGCTGGCCCATGGAATTCATTTAACAACTGATGAAATCTCATTACTTGGTAAGGCAGGAACAGGAATTGCCCATTGCCCTTCATCCAATGCTCGTATAGCTGCTGGCTTATGTCCGGTTGTAAATTTTCGTGAGAATAATGTACCAGTTGGTTTAGGGGTTGACGGAGCCGCTAGTAATGAGGTTGGTGGCCTATTCGGAGAGATGCGTCAGGCGCTATATACAGCTCGGATACGAGAACAACGAGCTGATGCCTTAATGCCTGAAGATGTTCTCGACATGGGAACAATGGGAGGAGCCAAATGCATAGGAGAAGAGAGACTAGGCGAAATCAATGTTGGAAATCCCGCGGATCTCGTTGTATGGCCAGGGAATGATCTTGGAGGGATCACGGACCCGATAACTGGACTTATTCTAGGACCTGACAGACGAGCAAAACATGTCTTCGTCGCTGGAGAACAACGTGTTAAAGATAGTGAACTCCTTGGAGTCGACATCAATACAGCGCATCGAAAACTTGCAGAACGGTCGAAACGCTTATGGGATTAGGAGGTACAAAATGGGCGTGAAACTAATCACCGGTGGGACCATTATCAATGCGAACCATATCGGAGAGGCAGACGTACTAATTGAAGATGAAAAAATCGCTGCGATCATCTCACCTCAAAGCGATATAGCTCTATCCGCGCATAATGGAGATGCCGAAGTCATTGATGCTTCTGGAATGTATGTCATACCTGGTGGGGTCGATGCTCACGTTCACTTGCAGCTTCCCATGACTTCTGAAGCCACATCAAGTGATACCTTTGCTTCGGGCACAGCTGCAGCCGCTTGGGGAGGAACTACTACCGTCATCGATTTTGCTGGGCAAATAAAAGGAACAGCTATACCCGCCGCTATTGAGAGTCGGCTCGAAGAAGCATCTGGCCAATGCGCTATAGATTATGGATTTCATCTCTCTATAGGAGATGTCAACGAACAATCGCTGGCTGACCTATCAAATCTTCTTGATGAAGGCATTAGCAGTTACAAGTTATTCATGGCCTACCCTGACTCGTGGTATTCAGACGACGGCCAAATACTTCAAGTGATGCAATTAGCAGCCGATACTGGTGCAATGATCATGATGCATGCGGAGAACGGTATCGCTATAGATGTCCTCCGAGATCAGGCTTTCGAACGGGGTGCAGCCGGTTCTATCTGGCACGGCCGCACAAGGCCTCCCGAGCTGGAAGGAGAAGCCGCCCACAGAGCGATACAGCTTGCTATAGTCGCCGGATCCCCGCTTTATATCGTCCACCTTTCCTCATCTAACGCCCTTAATGAAGTGGCCCGAGCTCGTAACGATGGGAAAAACGTTTTTGCTGAAACTTGCCCTCAATACCTATATCTAAGCTTAGAGGAGCATCTCGATCAGCCAGGAATAGATGGCGTTCGCCATATATGCTCGCCTCCGCTTCGTAAGTTAGCAGACGGCCATCAAGATTCACTTTGGAGAGGATTACGTACCGACGACTTATCCGTTGTTGCAACGGACCATTGTCCATTTTGTGATGCGGAAAAGATGCTTGGCCTCGACGATTTTCGGCAGACCCCTAATGGGCTTGGAGTGATCGAACATAGAATGGATTTGCTATTCCAAGGGGTTCTTCAAGGAGAAATAAGTCTTCAGCGGTGGGTCCAGATATGTTCCACTACCCCAGCTCGCCTATTTGGCTTACAAGGGAAAAAAGGTGTCATTGCGCCTGGGGCCGATGCCGACATTGTGATTTACGACCCCAATAAACAGCACGTCCTTGGTGTTGAAACGCATCATATGGCTATTGACCACTCTGCCTGGGAAGGAGTCTCGGTTACGGGCCAAGCTATCAGCGTGCTGAGCCGTGGTAACTTTGTAGTCCAAAATCGGGAATTTACTGGAAGAGAAGGGCATGGAAAATTTCTTAAACGAAATATTCCAGATGCCCTTCGATAAATTACAAAAGTCAGCTTCTCCGCCTTAAGCAATTTATTGAACAACCTCAAATGAAATAGCTACAACCCCAGTATCTATATCCATGGAGTGAATTAAATCAGTAAGAGCGCTTACCTTTCGTTGATTCCCATCTGTAACTTTTGTAATCGCAACACAAAACTTGGCTTTCATGGGCTTAGCTTTCTTCTGCCCTTCAGAGTGAAGAATTACTTTTGCTGCTCTTTCAGGTGTCAGAAGCTCATGCGGCATACATTCTGCCAATTCCGCAACACGTTCGGGCCGGTGACAGTAGCTACTAATTACTTGACCAAGTGCATCTGCCCCAATAGTGGAAATCATAAGATTGCTGGAAGATGGAATAATGGGTTCGAATTCCGCAGGGGCCTTAAAGGGAAGCCTTCGAGACCCATCAGCTTCAACCACTACATTATCTACGCTCCGGAACCAGTGATCACATAATAAAGGATCAACTCCTATAGCCTTTTCACCTTGGACTTCCTTCCAAATCATAATTGGAGTTCCGTTTGAAATGTTCTGAATAATTTTATCCTCTGGTTCAAAATAGACGGGCAGAGAACGGTTCTGATCAAATCCCATCTTCGTAGTGGAAGTTAAGATCGTCTTACCTTGAAGCTGCTTACCAAGCGCGTGAAGGATAGTAGTCTTTCCTCCCCCTCCAACAATTGAAATGTGATTTTTGGCTGGTGGCCCATCTAGGCCTAGATGATTAGCTAGCTTGGAAATTTGTAGCGGGTCGTCCATAGAAACTTAACCAAAGACTTTCAGAAATTCATTATTACGCAAGTGCAGCTCCATCGATCCTCACATGCTCTCCATTAATATGGCGGCCTTCGTCTGAAGCGAGATATGCGATAAGACTTGCGACAGCTTCTGGTTCAACAAATGGCGTAAGTGGATTCTGACGAAGAAGCAAATCCATATCGATGTCTTCAATAGGAGGCATCCTCGTCATTGCCGTCTTTATCCCTCCTGGATTCACACAATTAACCTGTAAACCCTTTTTCGCGTATTCAACGGCTAAAGACTTCGTAAGTGCGAGAACTCCGGCCTTACTTGCTGCATAGGCTACTGAATACGGTATGCCTGCAAGCGCCGTTGTGGAAGAAACATTAACTATTGAACCCTTAGTCTCTAGCAAATAAGGAATTAGTTCTCGGCAAACAAGAAAGGTCCCTGTAAGATTCACAGCTAAAGTTCTTTCAAAGTCGCTTGTTGGATGATCAGATGTGTGATGCCACAACTGGATTCCTGCGACATTTGCAACCACATTAACTTTGCCAAATAACTCCAACATATTCTTAACCGAACCAGTAACTTCATCCTCATCTGATACGTCACAGATCTCAGATTCAACATTCGCTCCAAGCCTGCGACAATCTTGAGCTGTTTTTTCCAGTTCACTTTTGTCTACATCAACGATATATAGCGAAGCGCCCTCGCCCGCCATCCTTTTTGCTGTTGCTTCTCCTATACCTGTCGCAGCTCCAGTTAGGAAGACGACTTTATTCTCAAAACGTTCCATATAACTTATTTACCTTTTTGCACTTGTTTACGGTTTTCTCCATTTGTTAAATTAATGATGCTACTAACGGTCTATAGATGTAAAGTATCACAGGCCATAATTCACAGGGAGGCACTTACGATGCCAGACATTTCTTCCTTGAGCCTGTCGTTTGATAAAGTCGCCATGACATTTCCAGATGGCACTGAAGCTTTGCTTGATGTCTCCTTCTCTGTTGGCCCCAATGAATTTGTTTCTGTGGTAGGCCCTTCTGGCTGCGGAAAATCCACCCTCTTGAATATTGCCTCAGGACTGCTGGAACCTACCTCCGGTTCGGTAGAGATTGCTGACACAAGCATGGGATATATCTTCCAAGACCCTACTCTTCTGCCATGGAGAACAGTTTTAAGGAACGTCGAACTTCTCTGTGAACTTCATCAGATTCCTAAGGAAGAAAGACGAAAAAGGGCACAGGAAGCAATAAATCTTGTCGGCTTAAGTGGATTTGAGAAACATTTTCCCAAGGCTCTTTCTGGCGGGATGAAAATGCGAACTTCACTTGCGAGAACCTTGACTTTACACCCAAGGGTTTTTCTATTCGATGAACCTTTTGGCTCGCTTGATGAGATCACGAGAGAAAAATTAAACGACGAAACACAAATCCTATTTCAGAAAGAGGGCTTCTCTAGCCTCTTCATTACTCACTCTATTTCTGAAGCGGTTTTCCTCTCAACAAAGGTCTATGTTATGTCTGATCGGCCTGGGAGAATAGTAGCCGAGTTTGATATTCCATTTGATTATCCTCGGGCTCCTCAGCAAAGATTTGACCCTAACTTTGCTGAAATATGCGGAGAAATCTCTAACGCTCTTCGTGGAGTCGACCATGACTGAAGATATTGACCAAGGATTTCACAATAGTGAAAAAGGGGCGTTTAAAACCACAAGTCCTTTCCATCGCATTCGGTTATTTATTTCAAATCTTTTCCCGCCGGCGATATTCGGGTCGTTGATTATTGGAGTTTGGTATCTGGTCTCTTACGGGATACTTGACGAAAGTAGAAGATTCTTGCTGCAACCCCCTCATAGAGTTCTGACCAATGGCTTTCTGGATTGGGGCGGACGAGATGGTATGGGCGAAATGCTCCAATCCTTATGGTCATCAACGAAGGTTGCCGGCATTGGGCTATTTTTTGCGATCCTGGTCGGGTTTCTCCTTGCTGTAATTATGAGTCAAGCGGTGGCAGTGGAAAAAGCTCTATTCCCGTATTTAGTCACTTTGCAAGCGATACCGATTCTAGCTGTCGTGCCCCTGATCATGTTTTGGTGGGGATCTGGTCAAACGTCGAGGGTTGTTGTATGTATTCTTATATCCCTCTTTCCTATTATCGTTAATACGCTTTTTGGTTTGCAGTCAGCGGAAAAGGATATGCATGCGCTGTTCACTCTTCACAACGCCAATAGGTTTACAAGGCTGAGAAAACTTATGCTTCCTGCTGCACTGCCTGCTATCTTCGCTGGTTTGAGGATCTCTGCTGGGCTTTCTGTGATTGGCGCAATCGTTGGTGATTTCTTTTTTGGAAAGGGCGAAGTTGGCCTTGGGCAACTAATTAAGCGATTTTCGAGTGAGCTACAAGGAGAGGAACTGCTTACTGCTGTAATTCTTTCTTCTGTTCTCGGTGTTGCGGTCTTTCTGCTATTTACCTGGATCCAGAACAAAGCAATCGGCAGGTGGTCAGATAGAGCTGATTTAATTTCCTAATTAAAAGTTTCAAACCATCTTTAGTATTTTACGTTTTCTTTACACTTTGGTCTTTAGCTTGGTTCCTTAGGAAAGAAAGCGGGATACTAGTCGGAACCCCCAACTGAAAATAAAACTATGCATAAAATTTTCCTTCCGAGGCCATTACTAACGGTAATACTGTGTTTATCAATTAGCGGGCTTATCGCCTGTGGAGGAGATTCCCAAGTAGAGGAAAATGATGCGGTAGCGTCGGAAGGCCTAGACTCTTGTCCGGATCCAATCATTATTCAAACTGATTGGTTTCCTGAGTCAGAGTATGGGGCGACTTACGAACTTTTCGGAGGTGGCACGTACTTGATTGATAATGAGAATCGCTCAGTTGCCGGAACTCTTCACGATGGAGAAGTTGATACTGGCATTGGACTTGAGGTCCGAACTGGTGGCCCTGCTATTGGTTTTACTCCAGTAGCAAGTCACATGTATACCGATACAAGTATTACCTTGGGGTATGCCAATACTGAGGGACAAATTACTCGGTTCAACAGTGCTCCTCTTTTATCAGTGGTTGCGCCACTTGAGAGAAACCCTCAAATGATCATGTGGGATCCGGATACGTACCCAGACGTTGAGTCCATTGCTGACTTAGGAGAGAGAGATATCACAATTAGCGTATTTGGGCCGGAAGTATTTTCAGAAGTCTTTATCGCACAAGGGATATGGTCTGCAGGTCAGGTAGATCCCTCTTATGACGGCTCTCCAGCTAACTTTATTGCCAGTCAGGGGTCGATAGCCCAGCAAGGATTCGCTTCCGCAGAGCCATTCAATTACAGAAATACCTACGAAGAGTGGGGTAAAGATGTTAAATACCAGCTTCTCCACGACGCTGGGTTCCCTGTTTATTCGCAGACCTTAGCGATTAGATCTGACGATAAAGTCTCTCTTGATGCCTGTTTGAGAGATCTGGTTCCGATAATCCAACGAGCTGTGGTCAATTTCAGTTCCAACCCTGATAGTACAAACGCCCTAATTGTCGATGCGGTTGAATCCTTTAATAGTTTTTGGGTTTACGGCGAGGAAATCGCTGATTATTCGGTGAAAACACAATCAGAGTTAGGTCTTGTAGGCAATGGAACAAACGACGTTGTTGGAGACATGGATCAAAATCGGGTCCAAGAGGTCATTGACCTAATGGATGAAGCTGGAATCGATACAAATGAAATAGGCCCTTCAGATATTTTTACAAATGAGTACATTGATGAGGGCATCGGGTTTGATTAAACATAAAACTAGAAATCTCTAGTGAAGAGAAAGTTAAGTCCTATATATGGTTTCATTTCAAAAATTCTTCCTTGGTGACTTCAGATCGATAAGAATTTCCCCTACTATCAGCTAGTGCCGAATTCTTCTAATTTTCTTCGAGATGAGAAAAAAGCTTTCCTAGTTTGGTTTACGCTTCTTCTAACAGCCACAGCTCTTCTGCTGTCTGCGTGCGGGGGGGATAGTAATCCTGTTGAAGAAGTCGCTGAAGAAGCGGCCATCCCCGAGCCAACCCCAACAGTTCCGCCGACACCAACGCAAACACCTACAGAAAGCCCTGACGACCCATCCCCCACTCCTACACCAACCCCTGTTTTGTCTCAGTTTGAACAGGACGAGAAAGATGGGATTATTCGGTCTCCTCTAAATGGAACTGCAGTTTCTGAAGAAAGTCTGACACGAAGAATTCTAGGTGTAAAGGTAGACAACCATCTAGAGGCCCGCCCCCAATCTGGTATCGAAAAAGCTGACCTTATCTTTGAGATATGGGTGGAGGGCCTGACACGCTATCTTGCGTTCTTTCAGGCTTCCGATGTTGATTACCTAGGGCCGATACGTTCGATGCGCCCAACCGATATCGCCCTTCAAAATCCTTTCGGAGCAAGTTTTGTTAATTCGGGTGGGCAAGACTGGGTCTATGAATTAGCTTGGAGCTCGTCAGTTCGTTACTTCTTGGAACCAGAAGGAACATTTCGAATCAATGGTCGTTACCCTCCTCATAATCTGTATGGAGACACAGCTGCATTACGAGCACTAGACGACAGGGGTGACTATGACGAGCCCGTAGAGGCTCTGTGGAATTTTGGGGAAATGCCACAAGATGCAACTCCAGCGACGCAAATATCGATGACCTACCCGTACGAGTTTTCTTCAAGTTGGTATTGGAATCCTGTACTAAATCATTACGAGAAAAATACGACAGGTAATCCCCATTATTATCTAGATTCTGACGGGAACGCCCAGCGGATTTCAGCTGACACGCTTATAGTTTTTGAAATGGACGTGTATATGACATGTTATGGCTGCACATCTGGAAACGTCGTCCCTGTAACGGCAACAACGGGAAGCGGGCCGGCATGGATACTAGCTGATGGGAAAGTTGTCTCAGGAACATGGTCACGAGATACAGACACAGAATGGTTTTCTCTACAAGATGCAGATGGAAGCGATCTGAAGGTCCCCCCTGGACGTATTTGGGTCACGCTAGCTCGAAATGACCGAACAACAATTCAGTGACATACACCATTTCTAATTAACGAAGAACTCCAGTTAATAGAACCCCCACTCGATCTGATCGCTGAAGATAACCTGCTTTTAGTGCGGATATAACCCCAGCCACTCCGGCGGACCCAGTGGGCTCAGCATTTACACCCTGTCGATTCACTAAATCGTAAGCCATGGCTATTTCTTTTTCTGAAGCTACGATACTTTCTCCTCCTGTATGAGCGAGTGCCTTTACGACGCCAATCCAGTCATAGGTAATATCGTCGAGGATCCCAGTTGCAAGACTTTCTGGTTTCTCCCAAGGAGACATTAACGTTTCAGCATTAGAAATTGCATAATCGATCTTTTCTTGATCTGTCGTTTCCTGAGGAAGTCCTTTCCAGGCCTTATCGAACGGCGCACACCCTTCAGCTTGGACGGCACACACCTTAGGAACGTTCTCGAGAATCCCGAACTCTTTAGCTTCTAATAGGCCTATAGTGCAGCTCGTAAGTAGGGCCCCACCTCCAACTTGTATAAAGAGGTGATCTATCGTATTAGATGCGATTACCTCTGCTAGTTCCCATCCCAAAGTTCTTCCACCATCTAGGGCGAGAATATTTTCAGAACCTTGGACGCTAAATGGAAGTGAACCTTTTTTGATAGCTTCTTGGAACCGATTCATACATGGATCCCCCAGTTCACCCACTTTTCGATCGCATACATGTATGGTCGCATCTAGGCCCTCAAGCTGGTCTACTATTTTTGGGCTTGCCCAAGTAGGTATAAAAACATCTATAGGCCTATTGACAGCCCGAGCAACTGTTGCTGCGCCTATTGCTGCATTCCCGCATGAAGATATAGCTAATCTTTGACCTGTATCACTAGCATTAACGGCTAGATGAAGTAGAACTCCCATCAAGTGCCTTGCTTTATGTGATCCGGCAACATTGTTGGTTTCGTCCTTCCAGAGACAGAAGTTTGGAAGCGCATCTGAAGCGCCCATCCATATTCCTGTTGGTGTTGTTCGGAACCCGGAACCATCTATAGCTGAAATTGCTTTATCGATTTCGGCCACTAATGAAATATAATCCTCATCGGTCCAGCCTTTATCGATGGCATAATGCCATGACCATAAGAACTTTCTCCATTTGATGTAGGGGTTCGATGTATGTTCTTCAGATGTGGGCCAAGTCGCCCTAGGAGGTGTAGGAAGCCAAGATTGGCTTGAGGCATTTGTTGGCTCAAGCACCTAGACCGTCACACCTGTCTGATCATTAAACTCTTCTACCATGGTGTCCCATGCCGGCGTCATGGTGTGAAGGTAGTCCCAGAATTTTTGATCCCGACGGGCGTCGAAATCTTCTACACTAACTCCTTGTTGCTCTACCCATGTGTAATAACCTAAGTTAAAGATTCTTTCCCGACCTATTTCATCCAATTGCAATAGATGTTCGGTATTAATTTCCTTAAGAAAAGTAGATGCTATCTCACTGGCATGGCCCATATTGAAACCACTATTAAATTTGCTCTGCAACAGTTGTTGTTTTTCGCTCTCGTAAAGCTCGGAACCGTCTGTTGCAACAGTTATAACAACATCGTTTTTGCCGAGGTTGAGAGCTTTTGCGGTCTTTATCGCAGCTGTCATATTGCAGATTGAAGAAAAACCAAAATGGCAGAGATCCATAACAATTTCTGCATCTACCCCCATTTCTTCAATAAGGAACTTTTTCCCCTCCTCAGTTGTAAAAACGAGGTTCAAGTTGTCAGTTGCTTGATCGCTAACTCCCACGACTATGTCCGTATTCATGACGTTGTGGATTAGAGGTATATGTTTATCTCCGATCCCCTGAATATTGTGCTCCCCGTACCCGTTGTAGAGCATGGTAGGACATTCTAATGCTTCAACGGCAACGATCTTTGCTCCGAAATCATCCTTTAACCTATCTCCTGCTCCTAAGGTGCCGGCAGAACCAGAAGCAGATACGAATGCTTTCAATTCAAGATCAGGGTTAGCTATTCGCATTGTCTCGAAGACATGTCCTAGAGCTCGCCCAGTTACCTTGTAATGCCCTATGTGATTCGCGTACTCTGAGAATTGATTAAAGATGAAATTGGTTTCGTCCTTCTGTAGTTCATTGCAGGCATCATAAATCTCTTTGACATTGCTTTCTGAACCTGGTGTTCGTATCACGTCCTCTGGGTCTAGAATCCACTTATCTAACCAGTCAAAGCGCTCTTTGCTCATGTTCTCTGGCAGTACCGCGACACCTCGACTTTGTAAGAGAGTCGATATAGCTATTCCTCCGCGAGCATAATTCCCAGTGGATGGCCACACTGCACGATGCATATCAGGATTGAACTGCCCACTAACTACTCGTGGTAAAAAACACGAATATGCTGCAAGGACCTTATGTGCGGTAATCATTGGAAAACGATTTCCGAACATAAGAACAATTTGAGCATCGACTCCGGTTAGTTCTTTCGGAAGGACGATATGTTCTGGCAAAGTTGTTTGGCGAGCGCTCTGAAAGGAATTGTACCAATGCACTCGAAATAGATTAAGTGGATGAGCTTCGTTTGGGTCAATTTCTTCTAATTTAGTTAGGATTTCTTCAGGGATTGAGGAAGGGTCAGAAAGTTGTTCAAAGGTAGGTAATAGAATTTCTGCCTCTCGAAATCTGCTGATAGACCTCTCATAGTTTTTCTGATCCACAACTGACTGCAAGAGCCCATATTTCGCTATATCGATATCTAAAGTCATATATTCACGGTATCGCGTTCTAGTTCTTCGGAGACCGCACTAATGCTGTTTATTGAACTATCTGTTAACACCCTATGAATATCACTGGCCGAGGAGCATAGCCCTCTTATAAAAGCTACGGTGAGAAATATGGCTGATATGAGAATTGATCTTTTAGATGGCGATTTCTACGTAAATGATCCTTATACGGCATATCAGTGGATGAGATCTGAGTGCCCAGTGTATTGGGATGCAACAAATGAGCTTTGGGGAATTTCTAGATATGACGACATAGTTGAAATTGAGAAGAATAAGACGGTATTCATTAATTCGGATAGAGACAAGGGGGGGTACCGACCAAACATGCCCGCTGATCAATCGATTATTGGTCTTGATGACCCAGGGCATAGTGTGCGGAGATTACTTGTTTCGCGACGGTTCACCCCTAGATCAGTTGATTCTTGGACTCCACATATTGAAGGTGCAGTCCACCGATTATTAGAAGATGCTACTTCAGAAGATCGACCTGTCGACATTGTCGGGGAGTTGGCTGCCCCGCTGCCAGCCATGATGATAGGCCATCTACTTGGCTTCCCGGATGCACTTTGGCCTGCGCTTCAACGATGGTCGGAAGAAACGATTGCTCTTGGTGGTGGCCCGAGGTATGCCAATGAAGCTGGGACAACCGCTGTGTTTGAATTCGTTCAAGCTTGTTCGGATTTGTATGAAGAAAAAAGCAAATCCCCTAGCGATGACATCATGAGTACTTGGATCGAAGCTGAAAGAAATGGCTTGAGAGACAAGGCAGACTTTGGGCTAGACCAAATCATAAGCGATTGCCTTTTATTACTTGATGGAGGTGCAGAAACGACAAGGACAGTTATAGCTCGAACTCTTTTAGAGCTAACTAAAAACCCTGTTCAATGGGACCTTCTAAAGAATGGGGCAAATCTAGATTTAGCAGTAGAAGAGTTTATTCGATTTGTTACCCCTATCCACAATATGTGCCGCGTCGCCACAGAAGACTATGAAATTGGTGGAGAGACAATTCGAAAAGGGCAACAGATTGTCCTTATGTATTCTTCGGCAAACCGAGACACATCTCACTTTGATAATCCTGAAAGATTAAATATCGCTAGAGACCCTAATCATCATATTGCTTTTGGGTTTGGAACCCATTTTTGCTTAGGGGCATCATTAGCGCGATTGGAAATAAAGCTTTTCTTTGAAATTTTCCTCGAACGAATAGCCAGCATTAAGCTACTCTCTGATCCTGTCGAAATGCCGAATTCATTTGAGGTTGTTCAATAAATTGCTTAAGGCGGAGAAGCTGACTTTTGTAATTTATCGAAGGGCATCTGGAATATTTCGTTTAAGAAATTTTCCATGCCCTTCTCTTCCAGTAAATTCCCGATTTTGGACTACAAAGTTACCACGGCTCAGCACGCTGATAGCTTGGCCCGTAACCGAGACTCCTTCCCAGGCAGAGTGGTCAATAGCCATATGATGCGTTTCAACACCAAGGACGTGCTGTTTATTGGGGTCGTAAATCACAATGTCGGCATCGGCCCCAGGCGCAATGACACCTTTTTTCCCTTGTAAGCCAAATAGGCGAGCTGGGGTAGTGGAACATATCTGGACCCACCGCTGAAGACTTATTTCTCCTTGAAGAACCCCTTGGAATAGCAAATCCATTCTATGTTCGATCACTCCAAGCCCATTAGGGGTCTGCCGAAAATCGTCGAGGCCAAGCATCTTTTCCGCATCACAAAATGGACAATGGTCCGTTGCAACAACGGATAAGTCGTCGGTACGTAATCCTCTCCAAAGTGAATCTTGATGGCCGTCTGCTAACTTACGAAGCGGAGGCGAGCATATATGGCGAACGCCATCTATTCCTGGCTGATCGAGATGCTCCTCTAAGCTTAGATATAGGTATTGAGGGCAAGTTTCAGCAAAAACGTTTTTCCCATCGTTACGAGCTCGGGCCACTTCATTAAGGGCGTTAGATGAGGAAAGGTGGACGATATAAAGCGGGGATCCGGCGACTATAGCAAGCTGTATCGCTCTGTGGGCGGCTTCTCCTTCCAGCTCGGGAGGCCTTGTGCGGCCGTGCCAGATAGAACCGGCTGCACCCCGTTCGAAAGCCTGATCTCGGAGGACATCTATAGCGATACCGTTCTCCGCATGCATCATGATCATTGCACCAGTATCGGCTGCTAATTGCATCACTTGAAGTATTTGGCCGTCGTCTGAATACCACGAGTCAGGGTAGGCCATGAATAACTTGTAACTGCTAATGCCTTCATCAAGAAGATTTGATAGGTCAGCCAGCGATTGTTCGTTGACATCTCCTATAGAGAGATGAAATCCATAATCTATAGCGCATTGGCCAGATGCTTCTTCGAGCCGACTCTCAATAGCGGCGGGTATAGCTGTTCCTTTTATTTGCCCAGCAAAATCGATGACGGTAGTAGTTCCTCCCCAAGCGGCTGCAGCTGTGCCCGAAGCAAAGGTATCACTTGATGTGGCTTCAGAAGTCATGGGAAGCTGCAAGTGAACGTGAGCATCGACCCCACCAGGTATGACATACATTCCAGAAGCATCAATGACTTCGGCATCTCCATTATGCGCGGATAGAGCTATATCGCTTTGAGGTGAGATGATCGCAGCGATTTTTTCATCTTCAATTAGTACGTCTGCCTCTCCGATATGGTTCGCATTGATAATGGTCCCACCGGTGATTAGTTTCACGCCCATTTTGTACCTCCTAATCCCATAAGCGTTTCGACCGTTCTGCAAGTTTTCGATGCGCTGTATTGATGTCGACTCCAAGGAGTTCACTATCTTTAACACGTTGTTCTCCAGCGACGAAGACATGTTTTGCTCGTCTGTCAGGTCCTAGAATAAGTCCAGTTATCGGGTCCGTGATCCCTCCAAGATCATTCCCTGGCCATACAACGAGATCCGCGGGATTTCCAACATTGATTTCGCCTAGTCTCTCTTCTCCTATGCATTTGGCTCCTCCCATTGTTCCCATGTCGAGAACATCTTCAGGCATTAAGGCATCAGCTCGTTGTTCTCGTATCCGAGCTGTATATAGCGCCTGACGCATCTCTCCGAATAGGCCACCAACCTCATTACTAGCGGCTCCGTCAACCCCTAAACCAACTGGTACATTATTCTCACGAAAATTTACAACCGGACATAAGCCAGCAGCTATACGAGCATTGGATGAAGGGCAATGGGCAATTCCTGTTCCTGCCTTACCAAGTAATGAGATTTCATCAGTTGTTAAATGAATTCCATGGGCCAGCCATACGTCACTTCCAGCCCAGCCCCAGTCAACCAATTGCATTACAGGCCGTTTCCCAAATCGTTCCAAGCAATGCTCTTGTTCATCGATCGTTTCGCATAAGTGCGTGTGCATTTGGAGTCCGTGTTTTCGAGCAAGTTCTGCCGATTCGATCATTAATTCGGTTGAAACTGAAAATGGGCTGCAAGGCGCAACGACAACATGGACCATATCTCCGTCATGGTGCTCGGCTATCACTCGCTCGGTTGAGGAGAGAATATCATCGCGATCCTCCACTAGATTGTCGGGGGGTAGGCCACCAGCTGATTCTCCTAAGTCCATTGACCCTCGGCTCAAAAACAGCCGGATACCCACTGCTTTTGCTGCTTCTACAATGGCATCGAAAACAGCATCATCATTGTTGGGGACGATGTAATGATGATCTGATGCTGTTGTGCAACCGGTCAGTGCAAGTTCACTTAAGCCAACTAGAGCGGCGGCATGTACATCTTCGACACTCATACGACCCCAAATAGGATAAAGGGTTGTGAGCCATTGGAAAAGGTCACAACCAGTAGCGAGACCCCGTGTCATCCATTGATAGAGGTGATGGTGGGTGTTGATTAAACCGGAAGTAATAATGTCCCCATCGATATTTATGACTACGTCGTCAGTTCTAGGTAATATCGTCCCGATATCGGTGATGTTACTGCCTTCAAAGGCAATATCTCCTGGATACCGTGCTCCTTTAAGAACTGTTCGTGCCATATATCAAAGCTAGCGCAAAGGCAGCGATTTCTCCGGTTATGTCCCGCCACCAGTGCATTGGTTTGGTCCAGCGAAAACGCCAACAACAGCGGAAATTAGTGTCGAAGGAGAGTTTTCAACGCCTGCATCAACACGATAGACCACTAGTTCATATTGGGCTCCATCTAGGTCTAACCATGGCCATTCACCGGAAGCCATTTCTGGCCAAAATTCGGTAGCGAGGAATTGTAGATTGGTCACATTTATTGGAGGCACAGTTTGTGATTTCATTACAGTTTCTGTTCCTAGATCGGATTCAACAGTTAAATAGGCATTCCAGGAATCTGGAGCGGGGGTTCCTTCAGCGAGGAACCAACTGACCCAAATTCCCTTACAGGAGGTATCAGACACTGTTGCTCGCGCTGGCCTTTCTGGAAGAGGTGTTGGTGTTGGTTGGAATGTCGGCGTTGGTTCGGGTGTTGGTGTTGGTTGCTCCGTTGTAAGTTCTGGACCTTCGAAGCAATCATCGCCCCATCCTGGCAATCTGGTAAATACAGTTATTTCCGAGCTGCTTTCAGATTGGCTAAGTTCCCCGCTGAACTCGTCATTAATGTTGCCGACGGGCCGCCATATACCTCCAAATTCACCCCAAACGGTTCCGTCAGGGCCATACCACTCCTCAATTCCGTCTCCATTCACATCTACCCATCCCCACGTTTGCTCATCGCAATGGCAGTCTCGAATCCATCCAGGAAGGTATTGGTAATTTATAAGCGTTCTGTCTTCGGGCGGATGGTACCAAGTTCCATCAGGCTGTGGGAACCATACTCTTCCAAGCGGATCTTCCCAAACGAAAACTCCATCAGCTTTCTTTTCCCAACCCCATTCAGGGCAATCTTCGCATTCTTCGATGTAGCCAGGTAAATCGCTTATTCTTCCTACTGAATCGCCGCTCGAGCTTCCCCAGATCATCCCGTCTTCGCCTTGGATCATCGAGTAGATAGTTCCGCCGGGACTATGCCATTCCCATTGGTCTTCCGTGTTTTGGTGCCATCCCCACTCGGGGCATTCATGGCAATCCTCGTCAAATCCTGGCAGCTTAGAAAGGTCGGGGTATTCATTATCGGGGTAATCATGAATTAAGACGTTTAGCCCATTTGGCGCAATTCCCAATATGGCTCCCTGTGCGTCGGGCTCCATGTCAACTACGAGCCCATTCGGACCATGCCATTCCCATCCGCCATTTTCGTTTTGGTGCCATCCCCACTCGGGGCATTCATGGCAATCCTCGATAAATCCAGGTAAATCAGAAATATCTGAAATTGTTATTACTCCATCCCCATCTTCAATTTCCCAAGGCTCTTCGGAAGGGCCAATAGGCATATGCCATCTACGCCCTCCGGGATCTATCCATCGCCACGACCCGTCTTCAATTTTTTCCCAGCCCCATGGTGGACATTCTTCACAGTCTTCTGACCAGCCCGGAAGTTCTCGATAGTCCGTGTAGGTTACGCCGCTTGATTCATCTTCTTCGGCACCTTCTCCATCATCACTACTGTCGATGGGGATGGGTTCGAACAGGATCCATCCTGATTCAGTCCAGTACCATCGGTATCCGTCAGGGTCAACCCAGGTGTATC
>CABZWT010000024.1:0-18763 GCA_902529525.1 Actinomycetota bacterium | reverse complement strand
GGAGAGAGCAAAACTGAGCGAGGGCGACTGAACGCAAATACCCGGAGCAGTGCGCTTCTTCTACAGGAAAGCTTCAACTGTCTTGAACGTGCCCGCATGCCAGTACTCGTTGCTATTCAAGGCGGGTGCGTAGGTGGAGCAGTAGATATGGTAACTGCCGCCGATATGCGATATGCAACTGTCGATGCGTGGTTTTGTATTCAAGAGATAAACATCGGCATGACCGCTGATGTAGGAACGCTTCAACGTCTTCCAAAGTTAGTTCCCGAAGGAGTAGTTCGTGAGCTTGCGTATACTGGCCGACGCATGTCAGCCCAAAGAGCATATGAAGTTGGATTAGTGAACGAAATCTTTGAGACACATGATGAACTTGTTGAAGGTGTTCTTGATATCGCAAATGAGATAGCTACGAAGTCCCCGCTCGCTATCTGGGGAACAAAAGAAAGCGTGAACTACGCCCGAGACCATTCCGTCGCCGATAGCTTAAATTTCATTGCTACATGGCAAGCAGGGATGTTTCAGCCAAAGGATATGGCTGCAGCTTTCGAAGCTCAGGCAAATAGCGAAGATCCTGACTTTGATGACCTTCCTCCAATGAGAAAAGGCCTAGGCAGTTAATCGCAAATATTTATCTCGAAAGTAACCTTCTGCCGATCAGTTTTAGACAAAGTGTTTCATCTGCGCCTTCGAAGATCGATAACACTCTTGCGTCAACAAACAGGCGACTAACCACATACTCTTCGGCATAACCAAAACCCCCATGGATCTGCATCGCTTCTCGTGTAACCCATTCGGCAGCTTTGCATGAGTACGCCTTAATCATCGCTGCTTCCAGAGCACCGCTCCCCATCGACATTTTTTCTGCTACATCATACGTGTACTGTCTGCATGCTTGAATAACCGCCGCCATTCTTCCAATCTTTACCTGCGTCAGCTCATATGAACTAAGGGAATTATTGAAAACATTTCGCTCTTGGCTGTAGGTAACTGCTTCCTCATAAGCTCTCTGCATCACCCCAACCGCTCGGGCTGCAGTTTGAAGTCTGCCATTCTCAAATCCAGCCATTTGAAGGTAAAAACCCTTTCCTTCACCTTCAATGCCACCAATAAGTGAGTCTTCGGGAACAACCCAATCCTGAAAGGCAATTTCGAAACTATGCATGCCCCTATATCCCAACGTTGGAATAGCTTTCCCTTGCATTCTTCCACCAGACTCCTGCTGAAAATCAAAGCTGTGGCCATCAGCACGTTCTTTCTCAACAACAAAGACACTGAGGCCTCGATGTCCTTGCGAAGTATCAGGATTTGTTCGTGCCAGCACCATTAAGAGATCAGCCCTACCAGCAAAAGTACACCAAGTCTTTACACCATTGAGTTTCCAACCTCCACTTGGCTCAAGTCGGGCAGACATGGCTATCGACGCTACATCGCTTCCATGGTCTGGTTCAGTTACAGCTACCGCAGACATCAGATCACCCGAAGCAATTTTTGGAAGCAATGTCCGTTTCTGCTCGTCTGTGCCTCCATTCTCAATTGCTCTGGCTAAAATTTCGGGGCGGGTGATAAGTGATCCGCCGATACTTAACGATGCTCTGGAAAGTTCTTCAGTAGCTATAACCATTCCATACATATCTTTAATAGAACCAGAGGCTGAACCTCCATACTCTTCAGGAATAGACAGACCAAAACACCCCATCTGAGCTAGACCGGCGATTATCTCCTCTGGAACATCTAGGTCTTTACGATGGACTTCCTCTGCGAGATGTTCGATATGGTCTTTACCAAAACGTCTGAAAGTCTTGGCTACAAGTTCTAATTCATCACTTAAATGCGATTTCTGCGAAGAAAGAGAAGCTATTGAATACTTCTGAGGTGTTCCGTGTTCAGCAACATATTGATTTAATACACCGAGAGTTGAACTCTCTAACCTCCAAATATCTTCACGCCCAAAACACATTGCTGCTACGGCACGCAATGTATCAGCACAAAAAAGTTCAACTATTCCCTTTTCTTCTTCCCCTTTTTCAGCGAATGAAAGAAAGCTTTCAGCAATCGCAATTGCCGAACTGGCATGCGACAGGTCATAAAGAAAAACCTGGTGCTCTTCTGGATTACTGTGTGAGCGAAGGAAGTCTAATCCTCGTTCAGTAATCTCTTTTGCACTATCGAGGGCCTCCGAAGCTGTATTGAGGCTCATTGGTCTCCTTCTAATCTTTGGGAAAGCACTCTCTCACGTGTAGGTACTCTAAATCCGACATACCAAACTCCTACTAATCCCACTCCACCAACAATGATTCGAATACCTATTTGATCTATCGCAAATACGATACTTAAAGCTGTCGCTATCGCCATCATTGAAATTGCAATCGATTTAGCTTTTCTAGGCATCCCTAAGCCAGATCGATGATCGCGAACCATGGCACCTACAACTGGGAGATCAAGAATCCAGCGTTCAAATTTAGGGCTCGATTTTGCGAAACATGAAGCAGCCATAATCATAAAAACCGTAGTTGGCAACCCAGGAACGACTATTCCAATAAAACCTAATGCCGCAAACACGAAACCCAAAAAAAGAAAAAGGTATTTGATAGGCCCTGTCCTAACAGAACTTTCAGATTCTATATCCACTTTTCCCTTTCACCCCCTACAAAACGATACCCCGAACAAAGGGGTTAGTTGGTCGTAAATTAGAATTCGCTCGGTCAACGGACAATAGCAAAATACGGAACCGAAAAATCTAGAATTGAATGAAGAGCGCGTTAGGCGTTAAGATTCACCTATGGAAAAGCTCCCAAATATTTCAGAACTGGTCGATCTTAGTGGAAAACGCGCTTTAGTTACTGGTGGCGGGAAAGGGATAGGAGCAGCAATCTCCTCGCGGCTAGTTGAAGCAGGTGCTGAAGTAACAATTGCGGATGTTGACCCTGAAATTCATAAATTAGCTGAAGAGCTTTCCGTATCGTTTACTAACTGTGATATTACCGTACCCGAGCAATTGAAAGCAGCGGTTCAGCAGGCAGCGGATGGTTCTTCTCTCGATATTCTTGTAAATAACGCAGGTGTCTATCCACCTACTGGACCAATAGCTGAGGTGAGTGATGACTTTGTAACGAAAATGCTTGATCTCAACGTCCGTGCTCAATACAGCGCTTCCCGAGAAGCCGTAAATTACATGAGTAGTGGAGGCTCAATCGTTAATATCTCTTCGATTGCAGCACTTCGAGGTGGCGCAAGTATCACTGCGTACAGCACATCAAAAGCAGCTGTCATCGGGTTAACTAAGGCCTTCGCAAATGAGCTTGGTCCGAAAAAAATCCGAGTCAATGCTATAGCTCCCGGGATTATAGATACCGAGGGATTAGCTGAACAAGGTGAAGCACTTAAAGAAGGCGGTATAGATGTTTACGCCGCGATAGCAGCTAACCCCCTTAGAATCGCAGGAGACCCAGACTACATAGCAAGAGCTACCCTATTCCTTGCTTCTGACCTCGCTGAATTTATCACTGGCCATTTATTAGTCGTCGATGGCGGATCCACAGCGTAGGAGCAGAGAAATGGACTCTAAGACCATCAATGAAATAAAAGAAAAGATCCATTACGAAGTTTCGCGTACTGCCCCTCCTGAAGGGTTCCCTAAATTTCATGACATTCCAAAAGAGCGATATACCACTGATGAGTTTTATGAATTAGAAATGGAATATGTCTTTAACGATTCTTGGGTGATCGCTGGCCGCGTTGAAGAAATTCCGAACCCAGGAGATTACTTTACTTTTAAAAAACTTAAGGAACCAATGATCGTAATTCGCGGAGCCGATGGTGATATCCGCTGTTTTTATAACACCTGCCAACATCGTGGAGCTCCTGTAGTTAGAGAGGAAAAAGGATCTGACCGACGTCTCCGCTGTCAATACCATTCATGGACATATGACATAACAGATGGAACGCTCATAGCGTTACCCGATGAACGTGATTTCGTAGACTTAGATAGGTCAACTCGGAATCTACCAAGGGTAAGTTGCGATACTTTCGGAGGATTTATCTTTATTAATAAAAACCCCGAAGCTGCGCCTCTTCTTGACTACCTTGGTGATGCCGTGCAGATGCTTGAACCTCTGGACTGCGAAAATCTTCGCGAGGTATACCGTCAAAGCATTATCGTGCCCTGTAACTGGAAAGTGACCGCAGAGGCATTTCTCGAGGTCTACCATTTTAAACATATTCATTCAAATAAAGATGGCTGGGCAATTTTGGATAACCGTCGTTCTGTCATGGGTTTATTTGATGGTGGACATAGCAGAATGACAACAGGATATTCAGAACAGCATGTCAAACGGCAAGGGATGGACTCTTGGGATGACTGGAAGCCGCTTGACAACGGTGACTTCACTATTATCCAAACTGAAAATAAGGACTTCTTGAACATGCTGGATTGCACAAGCACTGCAGTCAGCTATTTCCCTAACTACATCATTCCTCTAGGATCTTTCGGTTTCCCTGTTCTTCTTTTCTGGCCAATCGATAAAAGAAATACTCTATTGGAATGGTGGTATTACGCGCCTAAGGACTGGGAAGGAGACGAGTTACCAGTTCACTGGAAGATCCGCTCTGAACAATTCGACCAGATAATGGATGAGGACAAGTACAACATGGCTCCGATGCAAGAATCACTCGAATCTCCAGCATTAACCGGAATCCCCATCAACTATCAGGAGCGAAGAATCTGGCATTTGCACGAACAAATAGATGAAAGAATTGGAGAAGACCGAATCCCAGAACATATGCGAGTTCAGCAGCTCCTCAGTCCTTACATAGAGAACGCATAGAGAAGTAATGTTTAATTTCCAAGAAATCTTTCATATAGGGATCCGAGTCCCAAATCTCCAACGCGCTATGGAGGAAATGGGAGAATCTTTGGGAGTTACTTGGGCACAAGCAGTTGAAAACCCGGGTCAAAGCCTTTGGACTCCTGAAAAAGGCCAACAAGAGCTTCCGCTCAAATTCGTTTACTCATGTGAAGGTCCTCAACACTTAGAACTCCTAGAAGGCCCAGAGAATAGTATCTGGGACGGGAGAACTGATTCAGGAGTGCACCATGTAGGAGTGTGGGTGGACAGTGTTAAAGAGGAAACGAACCGATTACTCGAACTTGGGTGGACCTTACTGGCTTCAGCGATATCCCCTGAAGAAGGTTACGGAGGAATGACTTACCTTGCCCCACAAAACGGAACAATCGTAGAACTCGTTTCATCAGCTATCAGACCACGGTTTGAACAGTGGTGGGCCGGCAACCCATTGTTTTAGAGCGATCTGCCTGGAACAGCAGCAAGGGAGACAGCAGGTAATGGCCTACTCAATACGCATTCCAGAGATGGCTCGGCTAATAACTAGTTGTTGTATTTGCTCTGTTCCTTCGAAAATATCATGAATTTTTGCGTCACGGTGCCAACGTTCGACTGGGTATTCTCGGGTATAGCCATATCCTCCGAGAATCTGTATGGCCCGTTCAGTTACGTGTGTAGCTACGCGACCCGCCTTTAGTTTTGCCATCGATCCTTCGGCGTTTTTAAATTTGCGCTGCTTTCCAAGCCAAGCTGCTCGCCAAGTAAGCATCCGAGTTGCATCTATCTCCGTGGCCATATCAGCCAACATAAATGCAATCGACTGATTTTGGATGATTGGCCGGCCAAAAGCATGTCTTTCTTTCGCGTATTCTAGGGAATACTCATATGCTGCTCTAGCAACACCAATCGCTTGAGCAGCAACTGCAGGGCGAGTAGCTTCGAAGGTTTGCATGGCGGCCTGAGCATTTCCTTTTTTCCCGTCACGCACTCGAGCGAGCCGTTCATCTAATTTTTCTTTGCCGCCCAATAGACACCTGCCAGGCACCTTTACATTATCGAGAACCACCTCAGCTGTATGGCTAGCTCGAATCCCGTGTTTTTTGTATTTCTGGCCTTGGCTCAATCCTGGTGTATTTGGAGGAACAACGAAACTTGCATGCCCTTTTGATCCAAGGTCTGGGTCTACAACACCTATCACAACATGAATATCGGCTATTCCTCCATTAGTAATCCACGCTTTTGTCCCGTTAAGCGTCCACTCGTCCTTTGCCTCATCATATTTTGCTGATAGACGGTACCCTCCTACATCCGACCCTGCATCAGGCTCAGACGCACAAAAAGCTCCAATCTGGAGATTATTTGCATCCCCATAGCACTGGGGAACCCATTCCATTACCTGCTCAGGTGTACCTGAGGACGCGATTCCTGCAGCCGCGAGGCCAGATCCCATAATTGCCATTCCAATACCTGCGTCACCCCAGAAAAGCTCTTCAAGAGCAACACACATGGTAAGACCAGTCGAGTCATTCCACATTGCCTCTGCCAGGAATTCCCAACCGTAGAGGCCTATTTGCGCAGCTTGCTCAACTATCGGGTATGGAAATTCTTCTCGCTCATCCCATTCTTCTGCTGCTGGTCTTACGACTTCTTCTGCAAAACCGTGAACCCAGCTTTGAATACCTAATTGATCTTCATTTAAAGCGAGTGAAAATTCTGTTTTTGTGTCTTCTTTTGTCTCTTCTGAAACATCTGTCATGGCTACCGCATTCTATAAAGTAATAAACTTCCCTAATATTAAATTAGCCTTTGGAACTTTTATTTCAAACTTAAAGAAATGTAACAAAAGTCACCTTTCTTTGTCTCTAACATCACTCGCTCCCCAAACGCTATTAGCCTTATTTTGATGGCACAAGTACAAGGACTTCCCGAACTACCCCCAACATACAACCCATCAGAAACCGAGACGGTTGTTTCAGCGGCATGGAAACAACACAATGTGTTCCACGCTGACGCTAATGAATCAGAAGATCCCACATACTCGATAGTTATTCCCCCTCCAAATGTGACAGCAGCACTCCACCTAGGCCACGCACTCAACAACACACTTCAAGATGTTCTAATTCGGTTCCATCGCATGAAGGGAAAATCAACTCTTTGGATGCCGGGAACAGACCATGCTGGAATCGCCACTCAGACTGTCGTTGAGAAACGCC
The DNA here is from genome assembly GCA_902529525.1 of Actinomycetota bacterium. Taxonomy (GTDB): domain Bacteria; phylum Actinomycetota; class Acidimicrobiia; order Acidimicrobiales; family UBA8592; genus UBA8592. The sequence continues at coordinate 11,709 of CABZWT010000024.1, read as the reverse complement.
TTCTCACCCAAGGAACAAGCCGACTCGAAATAGGCAGAGAAGAATTCTTGAAGGTTACCCAGGACTGGAAAGACGAATACGAAGAAATCATAATTGACCAGTTAATTTCGATGGGAGCTTCATGCGACTTTGATAGAACACGATTCACGATGGATGAAATGTGTGCAACAGCAGTAAGGCACGCTTTTTTCATTCTGTTTCGGGATGGTTTGATCTACAGGGGTAAACGCTTGGTTAATTGGGATCCAGTAACTAGAACAGCTTTAGCTGATGATGAAGTTGAAATGGAAGAAATCGAAGGACACATGTGGTACCTGAAATACCCTCTCGAAGATAGTTCGGGGCATGTTATTGTTGCGACAACTCGTCCTGAAACAATGCTCGGAGATACCGCAGTCGCTATCAATCCAAAAGATTTCAGAGCAGAAGAGCTAGTTGGGAAAACCATCAAACTTCCAATTGTTGACCGAGTTATTCCCATAATCGCCGACGACTTCGTAATTATGGAAGATGAAGAAAGTGATGACCCCAAGGCCAAATTCGCATCAGGTTTACTAAAGGTCACCCCTGCCCATGACCCGAACGACTGGGATATAGGCATACGCCATGATCTCGATGCAATTAATGTTCTTGGACCTGATGGAAGTATCTCTGACGAACATGGTTGGGATGATGTCTCACCTTCAGCTAGGCAGTTCGTTGGGTTATCAAGGGAAGAAGCTAGAGCGGCAATAGTTGATTGGTTTGAGAGCCATGATCTATTAGCTGACGTTAGACAGTACACCCACTCGGTTGGGCATTCCTATCGAAGTCACGCCCCTATCGAGCCATGGTTGAGCGATCAATGGTACGTTGCTGTCACCGATGACAAGTTGAGAGGATCTGCATTACGAGCGCAGCTGCCTGATCAAGTCCCTGACTTACCAAATGGAGTCTCTGAACGGAGCTCCTCATCAGGCGATGGGGAACTTACTTTCTACCCCAATAGATATGCAAGAACTTATTACTCTTGGCATGACGGAATACGTGATTGGTGTATCTCTCGTCAGCTTTGGTGGGGCCACCAGATCCCCGTGTGGAGTCGTATTACCGATATAGCTAGCAGCCCAATTCCTTTAGACGAAATAGGTCTCGACCAAGCTACTCCGGTTGAAAGTAACTGGGTTGCTTTAGGAGCCGCCCATGTGATCCGGAGAATAAACGAGTCAGAGATTGAAGAAGCTATATGTGTCCCACCAGAGACGACTCTTCAAAGAATACATACAGTAGATACGGCTATTTCTGAAACTGACCTAGTAGATATGCTCGAAAAGGACGGATTCATTCGAGATCCAGATGTTCTAGATACTTGGTTCTCCTCAGCCTTGTGGCCTATGTCCACGATGGGCTGGCCCTGGCCTGAGGACTTTCCAGAGGCTATCGGACTTTTAGAGAAATACAATCCGACATCAGTGCTATCAACTGCTCGAGAAATCATCACTCTTTGGGTAAGTAGAATGGTTATGTTCAATCGTTACTTCCTTGATGGGCAACTCCCATTTAGAGATGTCTTTATACATGCGATGGTTCAGGATGGCCATGGGCAAAAAATGTCTAAGAGCCTAGGAAACGGTGTAGACCCGCGAGATATTATCTTCACGCACGGCGCCGATGCAATGCGATTCATCTTGGTTCAAATGACAACGGACACTCAAGATGTTCGAATGCCTGTAGACATGATCTGTCCACACAGCGGCGAAGCTTTTACTCCTGAATTTATCACTGGCCCTTCTGGAGCAGTCGTTGCCGCCCCAGAGCAAATATCACCAACCGACCCATCAAAGAAAATGGTTAGTGCTTATGGAGTAGCGGCAGGCATCGTTTCTCCAAGCGAGCAAACGCCACTTGCGAGAAATTCGTCTGCCAAGTTTGATCTAGGTAGAAACTTTGCAAATAAATTATGGAACGCCACAAGATTTGCCCTGAAGAGAACAGATCATTCAATAATCATTGAAAAACCAATAGATATTACCTCTAGACCTTTTGTAGATCAGTGGATCGCCGCTCGCTTAGCTGAGACCATTTCAAAACTCGAGCAGGCTATGGACAACTACCAATTTAATGTATATGCCGACACCCTTTATGACTTCGTCTGGCACGATGTATGTGACAGGTATCTCGAAATAATAAAACCATCAATTGACAAAGACCCTGAACAGCAAGTCGTTCTTACCTGTCTACTTGATTCGGTTCTCCGAATTATGCATCCAGTCTGTCCATTCATTACTGAAGCTCTCTGGCCGCACGTAACACAAGCACGTTGTGGAGAAGTAACTGGCATTAATATAAAATATTCAGAGCTTTTGGCTTCCGCTAGTTGGCCTGAAGTCGACGAAACTCTAAATTCTTCAGAGACTATGGAGCTGTTTGATCGATCTTCTCTTCTCGTGAACCTAGTGCGTTCAGTTCGTGCCGAACAAAATGTAAAACCAAGGCAATTAATCACGCTTTACGTCCCTGAGCAAATTCAGAAGCTTCTATCTATAACTGGAGGACTAGTTGAAGTCCTAGCCGGTATAGGCCAGATTCAACCTATCTCGGAACTTTCAAATGAAATAACTAGCCCTTTAACGTTCGAAGGTTCTGAGATACTTCTCGCTGGTCTACTCGACACTGTTGATCTTCAGGCACAACGTGATCGACTAGTAAAGCTAGTCGATGAGAAATCCAAACAAATTGAGGGGTTCGAATCTCGCTTGTCGAACCCGGGATACTTGAACAATGCGAAAGAAGAATTGATTAATGAAACTAGGTCGCTACTAGAGAACGCAAAGGCTGATTTGGCAGCAGCACAAGCTTCGCTTGAAAAGCTTAAATAATCTCTAAGACCCTTCGCTGCCCTCTGAATTAATCCAGACTGTTCGCTGGGGAAATGGCATTTCGATACCAGCTTCGTCAAATGCTTCCTTAATCCGAAGACGAAGTTCTCTTGCAACAGCCCACTGTTCCGAAGCATCGGTTTTTGCAATAAGTCGAAGTGTTATTCCGTCAACTCCTAGATTCTGTACGCCTAGAACCATTGGTTCTTCAATGATGTCGCCAGCTGTAAAGTCTTCATCCTCCCATAGCCCCATAGCGACATCCTTAAGCACCTGCTGAGCTTTCCTTAAGTCTGTATCGTACGCTACGTCGATATCGAGTAAAGCTCGAGCCCATACTTGAGACCGATTCCCAACACGAGCGATCTCTCCATTCGGTATATACCAGATGCTCCCATCACCGTCGCGAAGGATCGTTGTCCTAAGTGTGACACGCTCAACTGTTCCTGAGACCAGACCAACGTCAATTGAATCTCCAACTCCATATTGGTCTTCGACGAGCATAAACATCCCAGAAAGGAAATCCTTCACAATGGATTGTGCCCCAAAGCCAACAGCTACACCCACGATGCCTGCTCCAGCAATCAATGGTCCGAGATTAATCCCGACCTCTCCAAGGATCATTAAAACAGCAACAGTCCAAATTACAAGGTTTGCACCGCTAGAAAGAACAGAAGTGAGAGTTTCGGTTCTTGCCTTGTTCCGCTCATCTTGTTGTTCGTCGACAAGTATCTTCCCTGCTTTTACTTTTTTTAACTGCTCAATCGCTCTGTTCTTTTTTTCATCAGTAAGTTTTTCGCCAAAATGTTTCACAGCTCTCTTCATGACACGGGAAACAATAAAGGCAGCTAGAAAAACGATAATTATTTTCAAAGGTCTATCAACCGCCCAGCTCACTACCGATGCGAGATTCTTGTTATTTGATGCATTAAAGACCCATTCGCAGATTTGGCCCGGATCGTTTCCACAAGCATCTATAAGACTGTCTGACTCGGTTTCGGTGTTTTGGAGTAACGCTAATAAATGTGAGCTCATGCCCAAAGAGTAGAGACTCTTCACGTAAAGCTCAGTGATGGTCAAAGAAAAAACAAAAGGATCAGATTTTAACTAAATTAATATATATTTTTCACAGATATTTCTATATAATTCTATGAATATCATAGGAATAGGGACTTGAATGGCAACATACCGAATAGGCCAAGTGGCAACTTTGCTTGCTGTAAGTGTGGATACTGTAAGAACGTGGATAGATGAAGGTCGAATCACGGCCACACGATCTGAAGGAGGACATAGGATTATCGACGGGAAAGACCTCGCTCAATTTTTACAAGAAACTGCCGACCTTGAATCTGAGCATGGACAACGCATATCCGCCCGAAATCGTTTCGTAGGCCTAGTAACTAGAGTCGTTCAAGATGGAGTAATGGCCCAAATTGAAATACAGGCAGGCGGGCATCGCTTCGTATCACTTATTTCGTCTGAAGCAGCTCAAGAGATGAATCTCGAACAAGGGGTCCTTGCCGCAGCAGTCGTTAAGTCAACAAACGTCGTGATAGAGCTTCCGTAGTTTGGCATTATCGCTATGAAGAAAGACGAATCTACTGGATTACGTATCGTATGGATAGGGATAATGATTTTTTATACACTCATAAGCTCCCTGACAGGGTGCAGCCGTGGAAAAGCAGATGTAAGAATAATGGCAGCCGCTTCCCTATCCGACGTATTTTTAGAAATATCAGAAGCCTTCGAAGCCGAAACAGGATTAAGCACTTCACTTTACACAGCTGGTAGCGCAACCTTGGCCACCCAAATTACCGAAGGCGCAGATGCAAATGTAATAGCGCTAGCAAACGAACAAACAATGAATCGAATCGTTGAGTTCGAACATGTGGAAACTGACTTCCAAATTCAAATTTTCGCAAGCAATCATCTAGTTATGGTCACCCCTTTGGGAAACCCTGGATCTATAACCTCATTTGCAGACATCCAAGGAAACAAACTCGCAGTTTGCTCCCGAGTGGTACCTTGCGGATCTCTTTCATACGCCTTCGCCGAACGAGAAGACACTCAACTCAGCCCAGCTTCGATGGAACCGAACGTGCGATCTGTCAGAACAAAGGTAGAGCTGGGGGAAGTAGATGCCGGCCTGATCTATAGAACTGACGTGACTGCCAAGATGGAGGTAATCGATATTCCAGAACTAGAAACCCTCAAAACCATGTACCCCATTGCTGTGCTGAAACCAGCCGAATTAACGGCAAAAAGATTTATGGACTTTGTACTTTCGGAAAGTGGTCAAGCGATCCTTGATAATTACGGGTTTGGACGGCCATATGAAAACTAGAAAACTAGTCATAGTACCTCCACCTATTGCGATATTTAGCACATTTGCAATGTTGCTTATTCTTTTACCGTTTATTGGTTTAGCACAGAGAACGCCTTGGAATTCTTTCTTTTCTATTCTTGGCGAGGCTTCAGTTCGAAGTGCTATTTCCTTATCACTACTAGTCGCGACCGTCTCAGCGTTTATCTGCCTGCTCCTTGGACTACCACTCGGATGGATCCTAGCCCGATCTCAAAGCTCTTGGACCAGACTTCTGAGGGCAATAGTGCTCTTACCGATGGTGCTTCCCCCAGTAGCTGGAGGAACCGCCCTTCTATTTGCTTTAGGGCGTCGTGGTTTCGTTGGCCAAAAACTTGATCAATGGTTTGGTATAACACTCCCGTTTACAACTGCAGGCGCAATAGTTGCGGCAACTTTCGTTTCACTCCCCTTCTTCGTTCTTGCAATCGAAGCATCTATAAAAGATATTGATAGCGACTACGAGGAGAGTGCCATGAGCCTAGGCTCAAGCCCGACACGCACCTTCTTTTCTATAACTATTCCATTGATCAGAACAGGTCTGATTACTGGGCTGACACTTTCATGGGCTCGCGCTTTAGGCGAATTCGGGGCAACAATTACCTTTGCGGGTGATAATCCAGGCAGGACTAGAACACTTCCATTAGAACTGTTCGTCGCCTTGGAGAGTGACCCGAATCGGGCAGTCGTGATTGGGATGATTATGGTAACCATCTCACTTGGTGTTCTTATAACCCTACGCGGCAGATGGATAGGACAAAAGTGAAAGCGCTAGAACTAGACGGAGAAACTGCTTTAGGCTCTAACCCGCTCAGCTATAACTTCCACGTAGAGAAAGGTGAACATATCGTCGTAATAGGGCAAAATGGCGCAGGTAAATCTGCACTTCTTCGCATCCTCGCCGGACTGCTACCGCTCACAAAAGGAACCTTGAGAATTGACAATCAGTTGGTCGACGGGCCAGAAAGTGGCACCTTTCTCCCCCCTCATAAACGACCTACTGTCTTGCAGCTGCAAACAGGCGCAGTTTTTCCACATCTGAACGTATCAAAGAATATCGCATACCCACTCCGACAGATGAATGTCGAGTCCAAAATTGCCCGGGACATCATTGAAGAGACAATTGAACGATTTGAACTTTCTGAAATACGAGACCGCCTCCCAAGTGCGCTTTCAGGGGGTCAACTATCTAGAGTTGCGCTTGCGAGATCCCTTGCAGGTAGTCCCAGCATCCTTTTACTTGACGAGCCGACTTCCTCAATTGATATTGAAGCTTCATCATGGATCGGCGAATTCTTAAAAGACCTTCAAACCACTCTTGTGCTTGTCTCTCATAGTCCAGTGGAAGCTCTTCTGATTGGAAATAAAATGGTAGTCATAGACGGTGGGAGGATCATCCAAAAAGGTACACCCGTAGATGTTTCCTCCCAACCCGTGAATTCATGGGTAGCAAAATTTCTTAACCTAAATCTTCTTTCGGCTTCCGCGCATGAGTTTGAAGCAAACATTCACGGGGGAGGCTCACTCCGCCTTGCGGAAAAGTGGAATGGAGAAGTGAATATCAGTTTCTCTTCCTCGGCCGTTTCTCTCTATACAGATCCTCCCGATGGATCACCTCGTAATGTATGGGAAGTTATCGTTAGCGCTCTTCACGCAGATGGTGAAATCGTTCGAGTTGGAATAGCAGGTCCATTCGAAGCTACAGCGATAATCACAAAGGAATCATTGCATCACCTTGATCTGCGCATCGGATCGAAATGCTGGGCAGCGATCAAAGCAAATGAGCTTAATGTCATCCCTAAGCGAACTTTACGCTAAAAAGAAAGAATGAGAGATTTCGCTACAGCTGACCTTCTTGACCAATTCCCTGAAACCGAAGTTCTCCTCCCAGGTCTTTCTACTTTCGGGGGGAAGCCATCTTTCTATGGACAAGCTCAAACGGTTACAGCCCCAGAAGATAATTCCTATGTTCGCAAGGCATTAGAGGAACCAGGGGAAAACCGAGTACTGGTGGTTGACGGCGGAGGATCTACCCTTTGCGCCCTTTTAGGGGACCAGCTTGCGCAATTAGCTGCCGATAATCAATGGGCGGCAGTTATTGTCCACGGTTACATTCGAGATTCGCAAGTAATAGCGGACATACCGATCGGCGTGAGAGCACTTGGGACAATTCCTAGACGAAGTATCAAACAAAATAAAGGCTCCATTGGAGAACCTGTCCATTTCTTAGGAGTTACCATAAACCCCGGTTTATGGGTTTATGCGGACTCTGACGGGGTTATCTTCTCAAAGCCAAATCTACTTCTTTAATAATTTCTTCAAAAATATTTCAATAACTATTGACACGGGTGTAGTTACAAGGGTGTAATTAGTATCTGGCAGGTTTCTTAAAGAAACGGTTAATGCCAGAACCGTGATCACCAAAGCAACCAAAGAAATTGTTGCAGGTGTCTCGGGAATCAGGGCCCAAAGAAATTTCCGGGCCAAAGCTGGGGGACAATGAGGAGAAGAACTAAGTGGCACTTTCTGAACCATCTGTAGATACTGAAACTAAAACAGAAAAACTGCAAAGCGAAGAAGGAGCGGAACAAACCATAGCCGAGGTTCCGAATCTTGTAGAACATCCGCCAAGCCTTGCCTCTACTGTTGATGGGATTGAGTCCAATCTCAGTATGAGAGTTAAAAAACGAAATGGTGATTTAGAAGAGGTAGACGTAAATAAAATTGTGAATGCAGTGGCACGTTGCGCTGAAGGCCTACCTGGGGTCGATCCGATGCGAGTCGCTACAAGAACTATCTCCGCTCTCGCAGATGGAGCAACTACACGAGAGCTAGACGAACTATCGATACGAACTGCTGCGGGCCTTATTGTCGAAGAACCTCGATACTCCCGTTTAGCCGGTCGCCTTCTTGCCACCTATATAGATAAAGAGGTCAGAAATCAAAACATTCCATGGTTTACAGAATCGGTCTCACGCGGACACGAACTTGGGGTAATTGGTGACAGCGCTCTAGCCTTCGTATTGGAACACGCATCAACGCTCAACGCCGCTATTGACTCAAGCAGGGATCAAAATTTTGAGTTCTTCGGCCTACGAACAGTTTACGATAGGTATTTGCTTCGCCACCCTGAAACAAGGGAAGTTATTGAAACTCCACAGTATTTTTTCCTCCGAGTTGCGTGCGGCCTTTCACAGAACGTAGAAGAAGCAGTCGGATTCTACGACCTTATGTCTTCTTTGGCGTACCTTCCTTCCAGCCCTACCCTATTTAATTCTGGAACGACTCATCAGCAGCTATCAAGTTGTTACCTTCTCGACTCTCCAGAGGATTCCTTAGAAGGCATCTATAAGCGGTACACGGATATCGCTCAACTTTCAAAGTTTGCCGGCGGTATCGGAGTAGCCTGGCACCGAATCAGGAGTCAAGGCAGTCTGATACAAGGAACCAACGGCCTGTCTAACGGAATAGTCCCTTGGTTGAAAACACTTGATAGTTCAGTCGCCGCAGTGAACCAAGGAGGAAGACGAAAAGGAGCTGCATGCATTTACCTAGAGACTTGGCATGATGACGTTGAAGACTTCCTCGAACTAAGGGACAATACAGGTGACCACGCTCGTCGGACACATAATCTCAACATCGCGAACTGGGTTCCTGACCTCTTCATGACGCGGGTAGAGAACGACTGGCAATGGAGTCTGTTCGACCCTAAGAAAGTCCCCCACCTCACTGACCTTTTCGGAGAAGAATTCGAGAAAGCATATATAGAGGCAGAAGAGGCAGAACTATATGAGCGGCAAATTTCTGCTCGAGATCTCTATACAAAAATGATGCGGACTCTTGCTCAAACCGGGAATGGGTGGATGACATTTAAAGATGCATCAAACCTGAAATGCAATCAAACCGGAAATGAAGTTAAAAAACCGGACAAAGAGGAACCTGCAAGAGTGGTCCATCTATCGAATCTGTGTACAGAAATTATTGAAGTTACAAACCAATCTGAAACAGCTGTTTGTAATCTCGGGTCTGTAAACCTCGGGTCCTTTGTAACCCAAGATGACGAAACGAATTTTGATTATGAGCAGCTTGGAGAGACTGTTCGTCAGGTCGTACCATTTCTTGATCGAGTCATCGATATTAACTTCTACCCCATAGGTGAAGCTAGTACGTCAAATAACCAATGGCGCCCTGTCGGACTTGGACTTATGGGGCTTCAAGATGTGTTTTTCAAAATGGGCGTAGCCTTCGACTCAGAAACTGCAAGAGTCCTATCAAAAAGAATCAGCGAAGAAATATATTTCAACGCACTATGGGCTTCAACTGAACTTGCAGAAGTAAGTGGACCTCATGACACCTTCCCACTAACAAGAGCGGCAAAGGGCGACCTCCAGTTTGATTTATGGGGAATTGAACCTACTGATCCTGAACGGTGGCAAACACTCCGGGACCGTATAGAGAAATATGGATTACGTAACTCCCTAATGATCGCTATTGCCCCAACGGCAACCATAGCTTCCATAGCTGGATGCTATGAGTGCATTGAACCACAGGTTTCTAATTTGTTTAAGCGCGAAACGCTATCTGGTGAATTCATGCAAATTAATAAGTATCTAGTGAAGGAACTCCAAGCCAGAGGATTATGGGATGAGGAAATGCGCAAAGACCTCATACTCAATGAAGGCTCGGTTCAAGATGTCAACAGAATCCCAGATGACCTAAAAGAGGTATATAGAACAGCTTGGGAAATACCGATGAAGTCTCTAATAGAGATGGCAGCTGATAGAGGAGCTTTCATTGATCAAAGTCAATCATTGAATTTATTCATGGAATCTCCGACAATAGGAAAATTAAGTTCAATGTACATGTACGCGTGGAAACAAGGTATAAAAACTACCTACTATCTCCGATCTAGGCCTGCGACAAGAATCAACCAAACGACAGTAAGTACGAAACCAGAAACTCCGCCAGATGGAGAAGCTCAGGGATTTAAAGATGAAGAAGCACTCGCTTGCTCCCTAGAGAATCCCGAACACTGCGAAGCCTGCGAATAGAAGAAAGGAAAGACCTTGGCCCTAACAGAAGATAACGCTGCCCCAATCGTACCTGAACCAGAAATTACAACTTCAGCGGAAGAACATCCCCAATCGATATCTGCAAGGCCAGAAAATATTCTTGACCCTGGATTTAACCTCACTCTTCGACCTATGAAATACCCGCAGTTCTTTGAGATGTACAAAGATGCAATCAAGAACACATGGACCGTTGATGAAATAGATTTCTCAGATGACTTGGTAGATCTGCGGAAAATGCTACCAGCAGAAAAACACCTCATCAATCGCCTTGTAGCATTCTTCGCAACTGGAGATTCGATAGTAGCTAACAATCTTGTTCTTAACCTCTATCGGCACATAAACGCTCCAGAAGCGCGAATGTACTTAAGTAGGCAACTCTATGAAGAAGCCCTCCATGTCCAGTTCTACCTGACTTTGCTTGATAACTACATTCCTGACATAAAGGAAAGAGAGCAGGCATTTGCAGCTATAGAAAATATTCCCTCTATCAAACAGAAAGGCGACTTCTGCTTTAAGTGGATGGGAACGATGGAAAACCTTGAAGAAGTACGGACTGAAGAGGATCAGCGAACTTTCCTCCTAAATCTTATTTGCTTTGCTGCCTGCATCGAAGGCTTATTCTTCTTTGCAGCATTCGCCTACGTCTATTTCCTAAGGAGTAAAGGCTTGTTAAACGGACTTGCGGCAGGGACTAATTGGGTTTTCAGAGATGAAAGCTGCCATATGAATTTTGCATTCGAAGTAGTGAATACCGCCCGTAAACAACAACCAGAACTATGGACACCTGAACTTATGGAAGACATCCGAAACATGCTCCAAGAAGCTGTCGAATGCGAGATGAAGTTCGCAGAAGATGTATTAGGTGGCGGAGTTAATGGAATGAGCCTCAAAGACACAAGAGAATATCTTCAATTCGTCGCCGACCAGCGTTTAATGCAACTTGGGCTTGAGCCTATATACCGCTCAAAAAACCCATTCGACTTCATGGCTCTCCAAGATGTCCAAGAGCTTACTAATTTCTTTGAGAAAACCGTTACGTCTTATCAAGTAGGCGTCGAAGGAGACGTCGCTTTCGACGAAGATTTCTAATAGATCTCCAGTCCCCCAACTGGATCAGCCAAGCCCGGCGCCGTTGGCGCCGGGCTTGGATATTCTAGATCTCTTTTTTTTATTCTATTTCGTTAAATGCAGATAGAACTCTATCTGCGGCACCAAAGGGAGTCATAGAGCCATCGTTTACATGTTTTTCTAAATCTCCTATGGTTGCAGCAATTTTTGGATCCTCGCGCAGTCGATGGATAAGACGATCCTCAATCAAGGCCCACATCCATCTAACTTTCTGATCTGACCTACGAGATTCCCAATCACCAGCGGCGATCATTAAGGCACGGTGATCAGAAATTTTTTCCCAAATAGC